>DATIAI010000001.1:0-2319 GCA_035458065.1 Algoriphagus sp.
AGGTTGATTTGGAACAAATGAAGTTTACGTTAGAAGACGGGCATTTTGGCCTCAATGAATTCCTTTTTGACCTGAGCGGTGTGATCGGACTTCCAGAAGATGGAATCGCTATGGATCTCACTTTTGGCAGCGCGCAGAACGATTTCAAAAATATCCTTTCGCTGGTGCCGGGGATTTATACAGAAAGTTTCTCTTCCATTCAGACTGCGGGCACGCTTGGATTTAATGGTTTTGTGAAGGGAATGTACAATGAAACCCAATTTCCGGCTTTTGATATCAAGCTTGAGGTGAAGGACGGGATGTTTCAATATCCCGATCTACCACTTCCTGTCAAGGACATCAACATTAATTTTCAGGCCAAAAATGAAAGCTCGGTAATCGAAAATACCAGCGTTTCTATCCCTGTATTTTCAATGAATCTTGGTTCAAATCCAGTTTCAGGCAATTTCAAATTGGCCAATCTCAGGGATTATGACATGGAAGGAAAATTAAACGGAAGGCTGGATCTGAAGGAATTGACCTCTATTTTCCCCATTGACAAAACACAATTGGCGGGCTTGTTGGATTTTAACGCCAGCGCTAAGGGTCGCTATGACTCGACCATGAAAGTACTTCCGAGCATGGACATCCGTCTTAAACTGGAAAACGGTTTTGTCCAAAACACCGATTATCCGGTTCCCTTGGAGCAGTTGCACGCCAAAGCGACAATACTCAATCCTACGGGCACTATGCAGGATTTTCTGGTAGATGTGAGTTCATTTGGTTTTGATCTGGAGGGAGAAAAAATAGAAGGAAACCTGAAAATCAATGATTTTGAAGCACTCAACTGGAATGGAGCGGTAAATGGCGGTGTGGATCTAAAGAAACTGACAGCAATTTTTCCAATTGATGACACCAAACTGGAAGGACTGATCCAAGCGGATCTGAAAAGCTCCGGTTCATATGCTGACGTCGAAAAAGAGCGATATGACCGCCTTCAGGCTTCCGGCACGATGGATGTCAAAGATTTATTTTATTCTTCGACGGATTATCCACAGGGAGTCAGGATTATGGAAGCCCATGCTGATTTCAATCCCCAACGCGCAAATCTTACCCAATTCAATTCTCAACTGGGCAAAAGTCCGCTACAGGCCAGCGGATATCTGTCCAATTACATGGATTATTTGCTTTCAGAAAAAGGCATTTTAAAAGGTCAGTTGACCTTAAACAGCTCCAGTTTTGATGTAAATGAATGGATGAGCAGCAGCTCAACAGAGAGTGACACGACCGAGTTGGAAGTTGTCCCCCTACCTGAAAACATTGATTTCACCATGAGTATGGCCGCTGATGAGGTGATCTATGAAAACCTGAATCTGAAAGAAGTCACGGGGAATATGGTTTTGAGAAACGGAGTTCTCCAATTCTCAGATACTGGAATGAAGACCTTGGATGGCAGAGTCACCTTGAATGGAAACTACGATCCACGCAATCTGGCTGCACCGCTATTCGACTTCAATCTGGACATCTCTGAAATGAGCATCGCCAAGGCATTTCAGTCTTTCGAAACCATCAAAGCCTTTGCACCAATCGCAAGCGATATCACCGGAAAGGTTTCAACTAATATCAGTTTTTCAGGCCTTCTGGGACAAAACATGATGCCGGTGCTTTCCTCCATTGATGTGCAAGGGATCTTGAAAGTGGCTGAAGCTGCACTAAAGGACAGCAAGATTCTGGCCGGTGTCACCAGCCTGACCCGACTCAAAGATGCCAGCACGCTTGCCTTGAAAAACCTAAACATCCCGATTGTGATCCAGGATGGTAGAATGGAAGTAAAGCCATTTGATTTGCGACTGTGGGATTATGAAACCAACATTCAGGGCAGTGCTGGATTTGACGGATCGATCAACTATTTGCTCAATATGCAGGTACCTGCAGGGCAATTTGGAGCTCAGGCCAATTCACTTTTGGCTACCATATCCGGAGCTGAAGCCAGTGAATCGACTGTAATTCCGATTGCAATCAACGTTGCCGGAAGCTACAATCAGCCAAAAATCAGTCTTGCCGGCGGAAATAGCATGGAGACTCTTTTGGCAAATGCCCTGAAATCCAGATTCGATTCCGAAAAGGAAAACTTGCAGGAAAAAGCGACTGCTGAATTTCAGGCTGCTCAAGACAGTATCAAGCAAGAAATGAAACTGAAAGCAGAGGTGATTCAGGACAGTCTCAAAAAAGAGTTGACCAAAAAGACCACCGACAAGGCTGTGGATGAAGCTAAAAACCTGTTGAAAGGCCTGATGACAAAACCTAAGCCAAAGGCTGACACGACAAAGGTTGATAATT
>DATIAI010000002.1:0-2296 GCA_035458065.1 Algoriphagus sp.
GTCCAAAACTAGTCTTAGAGAAGCTACCTGAATATCGGTAAGCTCGTGAAGGAAGGTATAATAGGCTTCCGTAAATTCAGAAAAACCTCCCCAGTCAGTTGAATCGGCTTTTTCCAAACCATAATCAGCTGGCTTTAGGTAATGAAATCCTATTCGTTTTTTTGGGTTTTGACTGACTTTCTGGTAATAAGACTCGTCAAATTTCAACTTTTTGTACGTGCCCATTGGGAGGTCCCAAAAGGCATACATTTCATCGACTTGGTATTTGTGCTCCTCGCCAATAAACAAGCGGGAAATCTTAATAGGCTGGCCGGAGATACTTAGAAACTGAAGGCAGTCTTTGGTCAGTTCCGATTCAGAAAGGGAAGTTTTGTTGAAAGGATTGATGCTGATGGCCCATGTTCCTGTAGAAAGTAGCGCAAATGGCTCCTTTTCTTGTTTGAGATACGGCAAAAGCGCGCCGGAAGAATCATGTACACCGATTCCACATGGAATTCCTCCGAGTTCTGGTTTGGTTTTCAGCAAAGAATTTCCGGGAAGAATGGGTGGTAAAAGTGGCTCAATTCCTTCTCTTTTGACCCATTCGTGGTAATCCATTTTCTCAAAATCCCAGAGTCCGGTATGGCAACCGATGCTGGTGTAATCCGAGACCATTTCTCCCGTGAAAATTAAACTCAAAAATTGGGGAAGGTGGAGGCAATGCTTTACGTTTTTGAAGAATTCCGGCTTGGCATATTTCAGGAAATAAATCTGAAGTCCAGAATTGAGCATGGCCAATGGAGGAGACGAGGTTTTCTGGCAAAAAGCCATTTTTCCTCCATTTTCCGAATAAAAACGCTCTAACAAATCTTCCGGAAAAGGCTTGAGGTAATCGTAAAGCGGAGTGACGGGTTCACCATTTTCGTCTGTGTGGACAAAGGAAGCTCCGTGTCCAGAAAAATTCAGTTTTTTGATTTCAAAATCTTGGGATTTCAATGTCTCCCGAAAGGTCTCCAGCATCCAGTCCCGAAGCGGAAGAATAGGTTCACTTGGAAAGCCATCCTCATCGGGGATGGCGTCCAAGCGGGTGTAGGTATTATGAACTTCCTTCAAATTTTCGTCAAAAAGGAAGAATTTTTTATTCGTTTTCCCTATGTCAAAGACAGCGGTAACCGGGATTTTAGGCATTTATTCAGATACGATTTACGAAGTGCGATTTACGGGGTCTAGAATTACGAAGTACGATTTACGAAATACGAGGTCTTTGAAATCGTTGAAGTAATTTCCGAATCTTTCAGTTCTTTGAGTTAAGAATATCGAATGCTGAATATCTAACATCGAAGGAGCCAAATCTTTCAATTTTCCAATCCTATCACAGCGACTTCCTAAGGGTCATGCGGAAAGGATTTTTGATCGGAATTCGATCTTCTAATCCTAAAATCTGCTCAGCAATCGTTTTTCCCATGCTTTGGAAATCCGTGGAAATGGTCGTGATTCCATCCGCAAGAATTTCTTTCAGCGGAGTATCATTGTAAGAAATCACTCCAATGTCACGGCCCAATTTCAATAACTGCTCCCGTGATTTCTTGACAATGTTTACCAGATCAGATTCCGCCAATACGATATGACAGTCACCTTCATCCAATGGTTCATCGTCATCCACACCGTCAACGATGAGGTTTTTGAAATCATGGAAGAAGCAGAACCGCTTAAAGCCATCCATTATTTCCATCGGGTAGAGATCTCCTTTGGGAAAAACCAGAATTAACCTTCTGTATTTCCGCAAATGGGAAATACCGGATTCCAACACTTCGAAAATATCCTTTGAAAAGTCCTGATATACTCCTGGAAACTCGTTTTCATGATCTTTTACCGCCCGGTCAATGATCAGAAGTTTATCCTTTGGGATTCTCTTGATCAGGTCGTAAGCTGTCTCCGGATGTCCTGAATTGTCAAAGAAATGAGGGGCAAGTACGTAATAATTGTAATTGCCGAGGTTTGTTTCCAAAAGATCCTCTAGGAGATTTCGGTTGTAATGGTGGATCTGAAGATCAACAGAAGCTTGGGAACCCAGCGTTTCGATGATGGAGTAATAGATGATCTTTTTGTACGAACTCAGCTTGTTGAAAAGCAAAAGCACTTTCGATTTATGTCCCATGTTGGTAGATGAAATGTAAAAGCCTTTGCCACGGACAGAGGAAATAATCCCCCGATCGCGAAGCTCATTGTAGGCTTTTTCCACGGTATCTCTGGAAAGCAAAAAATCAAAACTGGTTTCATTAATGGAGGGAATTCGGTCTCCGATTTTGAGTTTTCC
>DATIAI010000003.1:0-2935 GCA_035458065.1 Algoriphagus sp.
TCATACGATTTTGCTACAATCTTTTTTTGTTACGGGGCATTTTTAGGGTTCCTCATAGAGATTCAACTTGTAATATTTAGCCCGATTTGCTCATCTGAGGCAAGTTTAAATCAGGATTCAAAAAAAACCTTCCAAAATGGAAGGCTCTTTTTACCCTTTATCTAGCTATGTTATAAAATTTATCTTTGAAGAGACTTGCTCATCTTTGTTCTATCCACTTTCCGGTTTGCCAACCTCTCTTCATGTTAATTCAAATCCGATTTTTACCCGGAAATCAAAAACGGATATTCGAACCCGGAAATCCATCATGAAATCCTATCGTCAGCCCAAGCCGCTCCCTGCTTGTGACCAAACTGGCCTTGGATAGCCCAAGCAGTACCTAGTGTCATTCCGGAAAGAAGGATGGGGAGAAACTTTGAATTCATTCCTTCTTTGGAGGTATACTCCGGAATGAACGAAAAGGGCTATTTTGATTTCGGATGTCGGATGACGGATTTCGGATTTCGAATGTCGGATGTCGGATGTCGGATTTTAGACTTTAGAATTTAGACTTTAGATTTTTCCTTATGTCTATCTTTCGTCTAAAATCTCCTCTCTATCATTTCCCCGCTGGAACAGCCTTCTTCTCACCAAACATTTTTCGGTAGTCCACAGGGGTATAGCCCATTACTTGCCTAAACTGCCTGGCAATATTTTTACTGTCCTGCAAGCCCATATCAAGGGCAATTTCAAAAATAGTCTGATCGGTGCTGAGAAGTTTTTCTGCCATTTTCTCAATCCTCAGGTTGGAGATGTATTTGTAAACCGGCATTCCGGTCACTTCCAAAAAGCGTTTTTCCAGAGATCTTCTGGACATCGGAACCTCCTTGACAATATCAGTCACCTGCAGATTGGTTTCAATGTTTCGGTGGATGAAATCGAGTGCGTCCGCGACATGATCATCAGTAGACGCAAAAATATCCGTTGAAGATCGGGTAATTACTTTCAAAGGAGGCACGGGAATATCCCGATAAAACTTTACCCGACCCTGAATCATCAAATCCAAGGCACGAGCAGCATCATACCCACCCTTCTCAATATCCAACTCTATGCTGGATAATGGGGGATCGGAGAGCTCGCAAAGCATGACGTCATTATCCACCCCCAAAATAGCCACCTCCTGAGGAACCCGGATTTGATTTTGTTTGCAAGCTTCAGTGATATGGACTCCCTGATTGTCGTCGCAGGCCATCAGGGCGATGGGCTTTGGCAAGCTCTTCAGCCATTTGCTCAGAGATTTACTTTTGTAATACCAGATATCGGTCGAACGGGCTTTTTTATGCTCGAAGTAGTGCACCTGATATCCCGCTTTATTGATGGCAGTTTCAAAACCCTCCGCCCGCTCTCTGGACCAGACGATGTTATTGAACCCATAAAAACCGAAATTGTGAAAGCCTTTTTTCAGGAAATACTCCGCTCCCATCTTTCCCGTTTGGCGGTAAAGCCCGGTGATGTTTGGGATTTTTTTGAAGCGTTCCTTGAAATCCTGAGCAATGATCGGGAGTGGAGATTCGTAAAACTCCGTTTCCATCTCATTGTACAACTGGCCGATGATGCCATTGGCTTTCCACTCCTTTGCCCATTCCAAAATCCCCTTCACTCCCATCGTTTCCCGGTAATACAGGGGCATACGGCAAAAGCTCCAGTTGCCGTTCTCAGAAGAGTATTTACTGATTCCTTTCAGGAGCGCCTTGCTGTATTCTTCCCCAAAGTCAAGTAGTAAAATGACTTTATACATAGTGGTTTAGGAGAAAAGTTCTTTCAAAGATTTTACACGTGCATTGGTCACCAAAGGTCTAGCCCAGATTCCGATCGAAAAAATATACCCAAGTGGAATCAGCAGGAAAAACATCGCAGCTCTGAGCCCAATCCCGTCTGCCAGTGATCCGATGATCAAGGGAACGACTGCTCCACCGATAATCCCAGAACAGAGCAAGCCAGCCAAGGTCCCATGGGCAATGGAAACCGAATTGAGTGCAAGGGAAATGATGATGGACCACATCACCGAAAGACAAAACCCAGTCGCGGCAAAAGCTACTAAGGCAAATTTGCCTTCAACAGTCAAGCCCAGCACCAAAGCTGTCATTGCCCCCAAAGAAAAGATAATCAAGACATGTCTGCTGTCCATCAATTTGAGCAAAAGCAATCCCAAAAGACATCCTACTGTAAGCAGACCCCAGAAGTAGGAAATCACCTGTGCTCCTGTTGTCGCAGGATCGGCGCCATGATATTCCTGTAGAAACTTGCTGACCCAGTTAGCAATGCCCTGCTCTGAACCCACATAACAGAATACCCCGATGAAAAACAGCCAGACTTTTCTCTGTCCCATCAGGGATCTAAGTGACTTACCCAGATCCACTTTTTCGTCTTCCTTCAGTTCGACTTTGGGAAATTTCACTCTGCTGATCAGCAGAAACATCAGGATAGCAAGCAGCGCGAACAGGTAATAAACCGAGACCCAGGAAAGATCCGCAGGCACCATTTGTTCCAAAAACCGGAAATGAAATCCCGGCTTTCCGGTATGTAAGTTTTGGACTAGATAGCTGTAAAGCCAAGGACTGAGAAAAGATGCCGCACCAAAGGCTAGCTGTCCTAAGACCGAATTGAATGCGAAATGCTCCTCTCCACCCGCAACTCTTAGCAATGGATTGATGACCACTTGAAGCATGGCCATGCCGAGTCCAATGACGAAAAGCGAAATCAGTGCAAAACTAAACTGAGGATTGAAGGCGAAAACCAATGCCCCTAAAGCAGCAAGTCCAAAAGCAGCAAGAAGGACAGGCTTTTCTCTGTATTTTTCAACCAAAAGTCCCGAAGGAAGGGACATCACACCATAAGCGACAAAAAAGGAAAATGGCAGAAAACCCGCCAAAGACATGCTCAAAGAGAAACTTTC
>DATIAI010000004.1:0-7337 GCA_035458065.1 Algoriphagus sp.
ATTGGAAATCCTTAGCCCTTCAAAGCTAATTTTTATACAAATCGACTTAAAAACCAAACTTCAACAAACCTTGCATTTTCATACCAAAAGGTTTGAAAATGAAAAGAATGATTGAAGTTCTCGACGAGTTCGTAAATCGTAAATCGTATATCGCAATTTTTCTTTAAACCCGAATGATAAATGACGAATAATGAAGCAGCAACCTCATCTTTCGTACTTCTAGTCTAGCTTCAGTACCGCCATAAACGCCTCCTGAGGGATCTCGACGTTGCCGACTTGTCTCATTCGCTTCTTGCCTTTTTTCTGCTTTTCGAGGAGCTTCCTTTTTCTGGAAATATCACCACCATAACACTTCGCCAATACGTTTTTGCGCATCGCTTTTACTGTTTCTCTGGCAATGATCTTTTGTCCAATAGCAGCCTGAATGGCGATTTCAAACATTTGTCTTGGAACAAGCTCTTTTAGCTTTTCACAGAGTCTCTTTCCCCAATCATAGGCCTTGTCCCGGTGAACGATTGCAGAAAGAGCATCTACAGGCTCACCGTTGAGCATCACATCCAATCGTACCATTTGGGAAACTTGATATCCGATCAGTTCATAATCCAAGGAAGCATAGCCTCTTGAAATAGTCTTCAGTTTGTCAAAAAAGTCAAACACAATTTCAGCCAAAGGCATATCAAATGTCAACTCAACTCGCTCAGCGGTGAGATATACCTGATTTTTGATCTGACCGCGCTTATCCATGCAAAGGGTGATTACAGCGCCGACAAATTCAGCGGCTGTAATGATGGATGCCTTTACATAGGGCTCCTCGATGTGCTTCATCCGGGTAGGATCCGGCATATCTGAAGGGGCATTGATCAATTTGATAGTGTCGTCGGTCATCAGCGCTTTGAACTGCACTGAAGGCACAGTGGTGATCACGGTCATGTCAAATTCCCGCTCCAAGCGCTCCTGGATGATCTCCATATGCAACATTCCGAGAAATCCGCATCTGAATCCAAAGCCTAAAGCCATGGAAGTTTCAGGTTCCCAGACCAGGGATGCATCATTCAGTTGAAGTTTCTCCATCGAATAGCGAAGCTCTTCGTAATCCGTAGTCTCAACAGGATAAATACCGGCAAAAACCATTGGTTTTACGTTTTCAAAACCTTGGATAGCAGCTTCGCATGGGCGCTTCACATGAGTGATCGTATCCCCAACTTTGATTTCTTTTGCTACTTTGACACCGGAAATAAGGTAGCCCACATTGCCTGCTGACATGGTTTGCTGGGGGATCTGGTTGAGACCCAAAATCCCAATCTCGTCTGCCTCGTATTCCTTACCTGTATTGACGAATTTGATCTTATCGCCTTTGTTTATTGTGCCGTTGAAAATCCTGAAAATGACTTCAACGCCACGAAACGAATTGTAGACTGAGTCGAAGATCATCGCCTGAAGCGGTGCTTCGGGATCCCCTTTGGGCGCGGGGATTCTTGTGACCACAGCTTTGAGGATGTCCTCGATACCCAAACCAGCTTTACCGGAGGCTAAAATTATTTCTTCACGCTTGCAACCCAGCAAGTCGATCACCTCATCAGCCACTGCCTCAGGATCTGCACCTGGCAAATCGATTTTGTTCAAAACCGGGATAATTTCCAAGTCATGATTTAGTGCCAAATACAAGTTGGAAATCGTCTGAGCTTCTACGCCCTGAGAAGCATCCACGATCAGTAATGCGCCTTCACATGCTGCAATCGATCGGGAAACTTCATAGGAAAAATCAACGTGTCCCGGAGTGTCGATCAGGTTGAGGATGTACTCTTCTCCTTCGAAGGTGTACTTCATCTGGATCGCATGGGATTTGATCGTGATGCCCCGCTCACGTTCCAAATCCATGTTATCCAACAACTGATTTTGCATATCCCGGTCAGCAACCGTATCGGTTGTTTGCAATAACCTATCCGCCAATGTACTCTTCCCATGATCGATATGGGCGATGATACAGAAATTCCTGATGTTTTTCATAACTATTCGTGCCGCAAAAGTAGGAAAAAAGGGGGATGAATAGGTAACCTCAAATGAGAAATAGGGTTTGCATGAAAGATATGGTGGGTGAGAAATACTTTGTGAGATTGGCTAGGCGAAATACCATGGTTAAACCTTTTGCTTTCGCAAAAAGAAATACGCCTCCTGCGAAATATTTCAATTGTATTTCGCGAAGCGTAGCGGAGCTTATTTCAATTGTATTTCTACCCTATTTCCATTCATTCTTACCTTTGCCCTTCGAAAAACCGAACAAATGAAATCCATCGCTGAAAAGAAAAAATCCCAAAACATCGGAGAATACCTGATCTACATGTACCAAATGGAGGATTTGATCCGGTCCTATCAGGGAAATATGGAGGAAATCAAACAATATGTCATTTCTCATTATCCGGTTTCTGAGGAAGAAAAAGCTGAAATCTCAGTTTGGTTCGAGGGACTTTTGGAGAAAATGAAAAGTCAGGGAATCATGGAAAAAGGTCACCTGAAAGAACTCAAAGACCTAATCGAAAATCTTGCAAACCTCCACTGGAAACTGCTCAAAACGGATAAAACCTATTTTGACTCCTACAATAAGGCAAAGCCATTTATTCTTGAAGCGATACTTGCTGCAGACGGAGAAAACCCGGGAAATGAAATCCAGATTTGTATCAATGGAATTTATGGACTTTTGCTCTGTCGGCTTTTGGGTAAAAAAGTGGAAGACCATCAAATCAAAGCGGCTGAAGCTTTTGGCGAAGTACTAAGCCTTCTGAATTTCAATTTTCAACAGCGGATTTTTATGTCGCCGAATTAGGAGGATTGGAGGTTGGGAAGGTTGGAGGTTGGAGGAGGTGAGGTGTCAGCCTGAGCGGAGTCGAAGGGGCCACTTCGTCATGCAATATTCAGCGTTCGAAATTCGATATTCTAAAAAATCATAGACGGTAAATGCCTGATTCCTTTGTATTTTGAGGGCAAATGACTTTCTGCTGCCATGACTTTTTACCAACAACCGATTTCAGAACTTTTCAAAGAATTTAAATCCCAAAAAGAAGGCTTAACCAATTCCGAAGCGGAGAAAAGAATTCAGGAATTTGGGCTAAATGCACTTCAGGAGAAAAAGAAAAAACCATCTTGGGTTCTATTTTTAGCTCAGTTCAAAGATTTTATGATCTTGATTCTGGCTGCAGCCGCTGTGATTTCAGGAATTGTCGGTGATCTGACCGACACGATCATCATTCTGGTGATCATTTTGCTGAATGCCGTTTTGGGATTTGTGCAGGAGTATCGTGCAGAAAAGGCCATGGAATCCCTGAAAAAACTGACCGAAACTCAGACCAAGGTTTTTCGGGATGGACAGCCTGTCACAGTACAATCCAAAGCGCTTGTCCCCGGCGATGTGATCGTATTGGAGGCTGGCAACATGGTTCCAGCTGACATTCGTCTGATTGAGACTTTTTCCCTGAAAATCGATGAATCCTCGCTCACCGGAGAATCAGTCCCAATCGACAAAATCTCTGAGCCGATTGCAAAAGAAAATCTTTCTTCGGGCGACCAACTGAATATGGCCTTCAAGGGAACTCTGGTAACCAACGGCCGGGCAAACGGACTTGTCTTGGCGACCGGGATGAAAACCGAAATCGGAAAAATCGCAGATCTCCTTCAAGAAGAAACCCCCGTCACTCCACTTCAGCAACGGATGCAGCGGTTTGGAAAAGTGATTTCATACCTGATTCTTGGAATTTGCGCCTTGCTTTTTGTGGCTGGATTGGCCCGGGGCGAAGAAATGTTTCAAGTTTTACTTCTTTCTGTCAGCCTGGCTGTGGCTGCCATTCCGGAGGCCTTGCCAGCTTTGATCACCATTGCCCTTTCACTTGGTGCAGGTAGATTGGCGAAAAAAAATGCACTTATCCGAAAGCTTCCCGCGGTGGAAAGTTTGGGCTCCGTCACTTATATCTGTACAGACAAGACCGGCACCTTGACACAAAACAAAATGACAGTGGTCAGTCTCGATCCGGATAAGCCTGATGGAGTTACACCCGATTTCTCGAATCTACAACTTGGAATGGGCTTATGTCATGATGTGCATTTGGACAAAAAAGGAAAGCCTGAAGGTGAGGCCACCGAACTTGCACTCGTAGAGCAAGTCCTCAAAGAAATTTCTCTGGATCAATTCCGTCAAATGGAAAAGGATTTTCCAAGAATCGGAGAAATTCCTTTTGATTCCACCCGGAAAAGAATGAGTACACTACATCGGTTTGGAGATCAGGTTTTAGTGCTTTGTAAAGGTGCTTCAGAGTCGGTTTCAATGATTTTGGAGGACAAAAAAAAGGCAGAGGAAGTTTCTATTTCTTCAGAAAAATGGGCTGCAAAAGGGGAACGGGTCTTGGCTTTCGCAGGAAAAATAATTCAAGCACTTCCTTCCGAATCCGAGTGGGGAAAACTGGAAAGCGAACTGGAGTATTTCGGGAAAGTTGGCATGATTGACCCTCCACGAGAGACTGTGAAAGTCTCGATACAGGAATGCCGAACTGCTGGCATCAAACCCGTGATGATTACTGGCGATCATCCCGCTACTGCCAAAGCCATCGCAGACGAAGTGGGTATTTGGAAAGATGGAGATCTGGTTCTGACCGGGACAGAATTGGCAAAACTCGATGATGAAGAATTCGCCAATCAGGTAGAGAAAGTAAGTGTTTATGCACGTGTCGCTCCGGAGCAAAAACTGAGAATTGTGCAGGCATTGCAGCAAAAAGGTCACTATGCGGCCATGACAGGCGACGGGGTAAATGATGCTCCTTCGCTCAAAGCTGCCAATATCGGCGTGGCTATGGGAATAGCGGGCACGGATGTAAGCAAGGAAGCGGCACACATGATTTTGTTGGATGACAATTTCTCAACGATCGTTATCGCAGTAAAAGAAGGCCGAAGAATTTATGACAACATCCGGAAATTCATCAAATACATCATGACCTGCAATGGTGCAGAGATTTGGGTTATTGGTTTGGCTCCCTTTCTGGGTTTCCCAAATCCTCTTTTACCCATCCACATTCTTTGGATCAACCTGGTTACAGACGGTCTTCCCGCACTGGCTTTGGCCGGAGAAAAGCCTGAAAATGACCTAATGAAGCGGCCTCCCAGACCTCCCAAACAAAACCTCTTTGCGGAAGGCGTGGGTTACCACATTATTTGGGTGGGAATGTTGATGGCCGGAGTGACACTTTTCACCCAATATTGGGCGATTCGACAGGACTGGCACTGGCAGACCATGGTTTTTTCGGTGCTCTCGTTTTCCCAACTGGCCCACGTGATGGCTGTGAGAAGTGACCGGACTTTCCTTTTTCGTCAGGGATTATTCAGCAATAAACCACTATTGGCGTCAGTTGGACTGACAATGGGCCTTCAGCTTGGAGTAGTTTATCTACCATTTCTCAATGAAATTTTTCGGACTCAGCCATTAGACCTGATGGAATTGCTTTTTTGCGCGGGGATGGCATTAATTGTTTTTCATGCGGTGGAAATGGAGAAGCTTGTCAGAGGTCTAATTCAAAAATAAATCCCATTTTGAAGCAGAAAAATATCAGCGATGAAGCGAAGATCCTTTTTAAAAGCTGGAATCGGAATTGGGGCAACAGTTGGGCTTGGGGGCCTGTATTCTTGGCAAATTGAGCCCTACTGGCTGGAGTTTGTCCACATCAAGATGCCAATCAAAAATCTCCCCGTCGAACTCGAAGGTAAAACCCTAATGCAAATCAGTGACATCCATGTGGGAAACCGCTTCCGTCATGAATATCTCTTAGAATCATTTCAAAAGGCCAAGGCTTTCCAACCGGATTTTGTCATGTACACTGGAGACTATACCCATTTTGAAAATGAAGAACAGTACACCCAACTACAGAACGTCTTAAAATCTGCGGTCTTAGGCAAATTAGGCACGTTGGGAATATTGGGAAATCATGATTATGGCCATGGTTGGTCGATGCCTGAAGTGGCAGATAAGACCACAGAAATATTGGAAAAAGCAGGCATTAAGGTTCTGAGAGATCAAAAAACCGAAATTGAAGGTCTTGTAGTCTATGGCTTTGAGGACTTGTGGGGTTTAAATTTCAAGCCAGAAAGGATTATGCAAACCTTAGAAACCCATCGTGCAAATCTTGTCCTATGCCATAACCCGGATGTATGTGATTTGCCTGTGTGGAATGGCTTCGATGGATGGATTTTAGCAGGTCATACGCACGGTGGACAAATAAAACCACCATTCTTACCCCCTCCTATTTTACCGGTTAAAAACCGTATGTACAACCAAGGAAAAATTGATTTGGACAACGGAAGAACTCTATATATCAATCGAGCCTTGGGTCATTTGATTCCTATAAGGCTCAATGTAAGACCTGAAATCACATTGTTTTCACTATCAAAAGCCTGAAAAATTATTTCGGTTTTCTTCTTTGGACTTTCTCTTTATCTTCCCAAAACTGACTTTAAAAGAAAATCCAAACTAAGTGACCCAAGGAAGTACTTCGGAAGAAAAAAGCGAAAAACTACCCCGTAACCTTGGCCTTTGGGGAATTTGGATGCTGGTAGTCAACGGCCTGATTGGTGCCGGGATTTTTGGCCTTCCCAGTGGGGCGGCAGCCTTGGCGGGTGAATACAGCATCTTGATCTATGCATTCTGCGCTCTTTTGATGCTGCCCGTGATTCTCTGCTTTGCTGAGTTAGGCAGCTATTTTCGCGGAACTGGCGGGCCTGTTCGCTATGGGACCTTAGCTTTTGGCCCCTTTATCGGTTTTCAGGGTGGTTGGTTGTATTACCTGGCGCGGTTGATTTCCTTTTCTGCAAATACCGTATTGCTTACCGACAGCATCGCCTATTTCATCTCAGGAGCAAGTGAAGGTATCGGGAGATTGGTGTCACTGGCCGTGATCTGCCTCGGCTTAAGCCTGATCAATGTACTCGGTTCTGTGGAATCAATCCGTTCGATGTCGGTTTTTACGGTAATCAAATTTGCCGTTTTGATGCTACTTCCCTTGGGTGGCTTTATCATTTTGGGAGTTGACGTGATTCCAAGATTTGATTCTCCAACTCCTCCGTTCTCTGACTTGGGAAGTGCCGCATTGCTTTTGATTTATGCCTTTGTGGGATTTGAAGGAGCGGTAGTTCCTGCCGGAGAAGCCAAAAGTCCTGAGCGGGATATGCCAATCGGATTGTTATTGGGACTGGGTGTTGTAGGGATTTTATATATGCTAATCCAGGTGGTAACCCAAGCTGCTGTACCCGACTTGGCTGATTCAAAAACTCCGCTGCTTGATGCTTCTGCAGCTCTTTTTGGAAAT
>DATIAI010000005.1:0-2555 GCA_035458065.1 Algoriphagus sp.
AGCGAAATGTATTTCCTCGACAACGAGGAGAGGTTGGCTTTGGCTAAGCATGTGGTCAAGCATGTGAATGGCAAAATTCCGGTGGTGGCTACGGGTTCTTTTGGGGACACCATCGAAGAACGGGCTGAGTTTACCAAAAAAATGTATGCTACGGGTGTCGATGCCGTCATCCTGATCACCAGCCACTTCGCCGCCAAGGAGGAAGATGATTCGGTACTGATCAAAAATCTGGACAAGTTTCTAAGCCTCACGGGGGATATTCCTTTGGGTACCTATGAATGTCCGTCCCCGTATAAAAGGATCATTTCTCCTGAAGTATTGCGCTACCTGCTTTCTACCAAGCGCTTTATTTATCACAAAGACACCAACCTGGATCTCGATCCAATCAAAGTCAAACTGGAAATAGCAAAAGGAACTCCCCTTGAATTTTACGATGCGCACACGCCCAATACCATGGCTTCCCTGCAAATGGGGGCTAAAGGAATGTCTTGCATTGCCGGAAATCTATACCCCGAACTCTTCTCCTGGATGTGTGCAAATGCCACCGACCCTGCCAAACAGGAGGACGTCAAGTGGCTACAGTCCGAACTCACCAAAGCTGATTCGATCATATCCAAAGGCTACCCTCTCAGCGCCAAATACTTCCTTCAAAAGCGGGGAGTGCCCATTGCCCCAATCGGCAGATCTGCCAAAACGCCGCTGACGGCAGAACAAATGCAGGGGCTGGATGAGATTTTAAAGGTATTGCCTCAATGGCATGAGCGATTGGGGATCAAGGTTAATTCATAGTCAGAAATGACATTTCTTCTTTCAGTTTGAATTTACCCATTCGAAAGAAAAAAAAGATTCATCTTCAATCTCCCCACCTGCAAGCGCAGTGAAAGAAAAAGTGGTCTGTGAAAGCACAGACCACGGCGGTGATGGGTTTTTAATTACCAGAAACTTTTTCCACATAAGGACCATAGACCGCATCCCGGAATTTCTTGTGAACCTGGCCAGCGAATGGTAAGATTTGGACAAAAAGCACTGCAGTTAATTTATTTTGTGGATCTACCCAAAATAGGGTACTGGCGGCTCCATCCCAGAAATATTCTCCCACCACGCCCATGTTTTCCTCAGCAGAAGCAGGTTCTCGGAGACGCACGGCAAAGTCAATTCCAAATCCCACCTGTCCTTTGCTTGGCAACCACATCCGCTCCGTGATGCTTTCATCCAGGTGATTGGTGGCCATCAGTTGGACTGTCTCGGGTTTGAGGATTGTCACGCCGTTGTAAGTACCTCCATTGACAAGCATCTGGGCAAATTTCATGTAATCATCCACGGTTGAGGTGAGTCCATATCCTCCGGGTGTCAGAGGCCATTCCTTGGTATTGAAAGCATGAGCAAGGGAATCCGGCATTTGGCTTAGGCTTCCGTCTTCTCCTTTTCGGTACGCGGCCGACATTCTATCCCGGTCTGTTTCTGGGACAAAATATCGGGTCTCGTTCATGCCCAATGGATCCAAGACATGTTCCCGAACATATTCACCGTAGGGCTTTCCGGAGATTCTTTCCACCAAAAATGCCTGCACATCCACTGAAGGTCCATAGGCCCACTGGGTACCAGGTTGAAACATCAGGGGAATTTGACCCATTTTCTCCGCCATTTGGGTCAAAGTATTGTTGGGATTGCCGGCATCGGCGGCCTTGAGCAAATCACCCAAACCCGGTTGATTGGGATTGGTGGCGAACCCTGCCGTATGCCTGGTGATGTCCCGGATGGTAATCGGACGGGTCAAAGGTTCCAGTTTGATCTCGCCTGTAAGCGAATCCATCCCGGCAAAAACCTGCATATTGGCAAATTCAGGGGCATATTTTTCCAGGGGATCATCCAACTGAAAAGCTCCTTCCTCAAACAAAGTCATCAGGGCTACTCCGGTCACCGGCTTGGTCATGGAGAATATGATGGCTATCGTATTCCGATCCATCGGCACCTGTGCCTCCCGGTCTGCAAATCCAGCCGTGTTGAAATAGACCTCCTGACCCTGCTCAAAAATCAGGGCGGATACTCCGGCAACCATTTGGGATTCCACCATTTCCGTTAATGCGGAGTCCAGTCTGGCCTTTGCTGCATCGGTGATGATCCTGGAATCTGTTTCCTGTGAACTGGAGCAGGCCAACAAATAGGCTAGGGGAAGGGAAAAAAGTAAGGAAATTCGTTTCATAGTCCTTGTGCTTAAAGGGTTTTGTGTTTTGGCTTGGTTTAAATATAGGGAATTTGGGTAATGTGATTTTATCGCCCAGATGGGCATTCTTCCAACCTGTACTCAAACCATTGCAGTCTTAGGCGGTCGCCATTCTGAATTCCTTTATAATGTAGTCTGCTGTCTGCATTACTTTAGATCTGGGGCTGATTCTTGAACCCGTTGGTTGTTTTTAAGTTTTTCTAGCCAATTCCCGACGGATCCGACTCAAAGACTGCGGTGTTACCTGAAGGTATGAGGCAATATGCTGCAGCGGGACCTGCAGTGCCAAATCAGGATATCGCTTCAAAAATTCCAGGTACTTTTCCTTTCC
>DATIAI010000006.1:0-4700 GCA_035458065.1 Algoriphagus sp.
CAAACTAGGAAAAGCGATTCCGCAAGCCCAACTGAAAGGGGTTCCCCTGCGGAAGTAATCCGCAATCCGTCTAGCTTTTTGGTTAATCCATGATTCACAAGAGACCTTAGATGTGATGGAGTCGCCGATAGCTGAGTGATTTTATGTTTTTCAAGTGCCTTAATAATTTCCCTTGCGTCAATCCTGTGGTATTTATCCATCAAAAATAGGCTGGCACCATTGGCCAAAGGAATGATCAATTCCATCCAATGCATGTCAAAGGATACTGAAGTTAACCCCAACACCCTGTCTCCCGGCTTGATCCCCGGCATGTTCACATAGTGCTTGGAAAATTGGTATAGGTTATTTTGGTCTAAGGTTACCCCCTTAGGCATACCGGTAGAGCCTGAAGTGTAAATAATGAAAACAGGATCATTAGGATGAAAAGTGACCGGGTGAAACTCTCTTGCATAAAGTTGAAATAGATCTGGATTGATATTAAGTTTTTTGAAGTCCAAGTCACCCCAGTCAATATCTTTCTTTTCGGTAAAGAAATATTTGACATCGGCATCCTTCAGCATAAACTTTACCCTTTCTTCCGGAAAATCTACATCGATTGGAAGGTAGGCAGCACCAGCCTGCAATATTCCCAAAATGGTATATATCAGCTCAGGAGATCTATCCAAATGAACCCCAATGATATCACCTGGCCTAATTCCGTTTTTAATTAGAAAACCTGCAAATGACCGGACCTTATTCCCCATTGATTGATAAGAAATCACTTCCTTGTGAAAATGAAGCGCAAGGTGGTCGTTGAGATTCTCAAAATTGGATTGGATCCATTTTATAAATGGAACAAAATCATTTGTCAGCTCATTTTCATTAATTAGAGCTGGAGGCTCTATTGATGAAATAGCCCTTTCTCTTGGTTTAGAACTAATTAAATCACCAATTTTAATTTCAGGATTTTGAAGGATCTTTTCGATGAAAGACAAATACCTATTTCCTGCAGCTGCTATTGAAAATTCATCAAACAAATCCTTGTTGTATGTCCATTCAAATACATTTTCGTTAGCAGATCCAAACAGGTTAACAATGATTTCAAAATTGGCATAGGCTTTTGGATTCGAAATCAACTTATGCTCCAGTCCCTTGAAAGACAATAATTTGTCCATTCCCATATCAATATTGAAAGTGATTGGAACCAAGGGGATTCGGGAAAGATCTCTTTTGATAGGAAGGTCCTGAACCATACTTCCAAAACTAATCGCCTGATGATCCAGTGTTTGGTTATAAGATTTTCTCCTGGATTGAAGAAATTCCAAAAATGTCTGGTCGGGATTGATTTTGCTTCTGAGTGGAAGCAAATGGACACAGTGACCAATCAAAGAAGGTTTGTTCATCAATAGCTGACCGGCTACTGGCAATCCTACTACAATATCATTTTGTTGAGTCCAATCGCTTAGAAAAACTTCAAAAACTGACAGCAACGTTTGGTTTAAACTTACCTTTTGCTTGCTTGAAAATTCCTTCGCCAATGCAAAAAGCGGTTCCTCAAATGATACTTCCAATACCTCGCAGTCGTAGGTCCTATATTTTGGTCTGACCTTATCCAGTGGTAATCTCACGTCTGGAATGGGATTGCTTAGGTATTCAGTCCAAAACTTTTTGGTTTCCTTGTAGCTGGATTTTCTGGTAAAATTGATCAGTTCGACAGAATACTCACTAAGGGCATCGGACTTTTCCAAATCGGATTCCTTTCCACTTACTATTGAGGAATACAGGCTGCCCAATTCTTCCAGCATCACCCCGAGTGACCAACCGTCAAAAATGATATGATGCCCTGTAAAAGTTAACTGGTGGTGCATTCCATCCAGCTTGATCAATTCCATTACGTACAGCGGTCCCTGAGTCAGGTTAAATTGATAGGTACCTGTTTCTGAGCTGTGTTTTTTTAGAAACTTTTCTTTCTCCTCAAAGCTCATTTCACTGACATCTCTCAACCTTATTGGCAATTCATAGGATGATAGGATCAATAAGTGTTTTCCATTGGCACTGACGATCGCACGCATCCCGTCATGGCGTTCAATGATTTTTAGAAATGCTTCCTGAAGGCTCTTAACTGAAAGATCACCTGTCAATTGAATTGAAACAGATTCATTATATGCCATATTGGCTTCCTTCCCTCCTAGTTTGCAGGCAAGCCAGATCTCCAATTGAGAGGGAGTTGTCTGTATGACTTTCTCTATTTCAACTGGCTCCTTGGTAAGAATCATTTTGTTAAGGGTCATTTCTACTGAGTTATTCATAAAAAATTGTTACAAAATCAACACATCAATTACTTCTTAAGAGGATTTATCCAACGAGGATTTCCCTCTGAATCAAATCCAATTTTCGCTCCTGGAAAGGGTGGGTTTTTAACGTCCATCAGGACTTCCTCCAGATCCGGCAGATCCCCGGACACCAATTCATTCTCGATTAATTGCTCTAAAGCAGATTCAAGCTTGAGGATAGTCAAATCAATTTCATCCGAAGTATGAGCTTCAGTCATAAAACAGAATCTATCTTCCCAAATAAAAACTCCTTCTTGACGTAGTTTGATAAAAAGAATTTCCCAATACGGGAATTTGGACTTTGGTTCAATTTTCCAAATTGATTTAAAATTGAACGCTTTGTAAGGACAATTGAACCTATTAAACGTACCATTCAATCTCGAAACCAGGTCATCGGTTTTTTGAGCTAATTTTTCTTGGAAGGTTGGACCTCTTTGAATAATCTCTTTTAGGTAAGTTTTGGTGGTTGCCAAAGCCAAGGGATGCATCATAGATGAACCACTTAAGTCTAAGTCACGATAATTCTTATTAAAATCTTTGATGGTAGTTTTTTGAGACTTACTCATCTTATCCAACCACTTTGAACTTCCCCCTAAAATACTCACAGGAAATCCAGTGCTGTCCATAGCCCCCAAGACTACCAAATCGGCCTGAATTCCTATCAGTTGCTGAATCCCTCCCGCATGAACTCTAAACCCAGTAACGGTTTCGTCCAAAATCAGGCAAATTCCCAGAGAATCTGTAATAGACCTTAGAGCTAATAAAAATTCAACCGGCAGAAAATCAGGCCTATCGATAAGAATCGGTTCAACCCAAACAGCTGCAACTTGCTCGGCTAATTGAGCAATGATGTCAATTGATTTTGGATTTCCATATTCCAGAATCAACTCTTCATCAGAGATATACTGAATAGGTCTGGAATTGACAGAGCCCAATTGAAATGATGGATCATCAGGACTTGCAAATCTCACCACCATTGGCTTTGATAAAGTGGAGAAAGCCAGTTGTAACGCTCTTTGCTTAGCTTCAGATTCTGAGGGGCAAATCATCAGATCCTCAACCTTGTATAAATTTTCAACTAAGTTTTTTATGGTGTCGAAATTAGAACCAATTGAACCTGATTCATTTCCCGGATCAAATTGCCTTTTGATTGCTTCACTAATAAATGGAGGATTATTTCCAAAAAGATTCGCTCCTTTTCCATTCACCCAATCGACGTAAACATTTCCATCCAAATCAAAAATTTTGGAACCATTTAAACGGTCTGCTACAATTGGATAGGAAAGATGATCCAACTCAAGAGTCCGATCTCCCTCAACCAAAACAGAGTTAAGGATCTTACCTCTCAATTGAGTTGCCTGAATTTTACTTTTTGCAGTTTTCTTAAAATAATTCTGCTCCAGGTTGTCCAAAAAGAATTTTCCACCTGAACTTAGGGCACTTGGAGAATTGAAAGGCTGTGATTGGGAAATCTTCTTTTCTCCAAGTTTCGTTTCTCCAATTTGGGTTTCGTTCTGACCGGAGGTTGAATCCTCTGGAGAAATTGGCTCATTTCTCTGTCCGTTTTTGATTTCTTTGACTTGCCTGGTGATATCAGCCAATTGTTGTTTTATCAGAGAAATAGAACCCTCACCATTTGCTTGTTCAATAGCCGGTTTATCTTTAGAGCCAGCCCTCATTGATTTACCAGGTTTGGAAAGCGATACATCTATGTAATCCAAAACCGATTGTGGGGTATTCAGCGTGTCATTGAGTTGGAGAAATGAAACTTGGACTCCAAATTCTCTTTTAAGAGAAAACACAAATTGTGTCAAAATCAGGGAATCAAGTCCCAACTCAAAAAAGGAAGATTCTAAATCATTTTCCGAAATCTCTACTCCGGAAGCTGACTGAAGCATCTCTCTCAGTTTTATAAAATTTTGATGTTTTGAAAAGGACAAGTTTTTGGCCTCTTCTTTTTTTACATCATGATTTTCAATTGCTTGTGACTTATCACTTGAATCTTTCTGTAAGGATTCTGGATTTTCTTCCTGAGTTGAAGTTTCTCCAGGAAGCACTTCATCCAAAAAGTCTAAAATTGACTTTGGAGTATTGTGAGTGTCGTTGAGTTGTCGGAATGAAATCTGGACACCAAACTCTTTTTTAAGAGAAAAGGTGAATTGGGTCAAAATCAAAGAATCCAAGCCCAACTCGAAAAATGAAGAATCCAGATCATTTTCTGAAATTGATACTCCAGAAGCTGATTCTAACATTCCTCTCAATTTACCGAAGTGCCGATGGGTTGGTGTGGATTGGGTTGATAAAACGGATTCCTTAATTTGATTTTTGCTCCAGCTTTCATTTTCATCCGTTCTTAAAGTGCCATTAGCTGCTTGCTTCCCTTTTTTC
>DATIAI010000007.1:0-2644 GCA_035458065.1 Algoriphagus sp.
TGAAAGCCAAAGGGATCAAAGCCGCTGCGATTTATTCAGGAATGAGCTATCGGGAGATCGATACCACACTGGATAATTGCATCTACGGAGATTTCAAATTCCTATATGTGTCGCCGGAGCGTCTAAAACAAGACCTGTTCATTGAGCGGTTCCGTCAGATGAACATCAACCTGATCGCAGTGGATGAAGCGCATTGCATTTCGCAATGGGGTTACGATTTTCGCCCTCCCTATTTAGAAATTGCTGCTATTCGGGCATTTCATCCCCAAGTCAACATGCTGGCATTGACCGCGTCAGCTACTCCTCAAGTATGTGCCGACATTGTTGAAAAACTGGAAATGAAATCCCATCAGGAATTTCACCAGAGTTTTTCCCGGGATAATCTCAGCTATAGCGTTCGGCTCGTTGAAAATAAGCTCGAAAAAGGAATTGAAATTCTTCAGAGAATCCCAGGAACGGCAATTTGGTACGTCAGAAACCGACAGGCAACCCAGCAAATTGCCAAAGCACTCACCCAGCTTGGAATATCCGCATCTGCATACCACGCCGGGCTTTCCAATGCCGACCGTGCAGACAGACAGGAAGCCTGGAAAGCAGACAAAATCCGAGTTATGGTCAGCACCAACGCGTTTGGTATGGGCATCGACAAACCGGATGTGCGTGTGGTGATTCATAGTGACCTTCCCGAAAATCTGGAGAATTATTATCAGGAAGCTGGCCGAGCCGGTCGGGACGGGAAGAAAGCTTTTGCGGTTCTTTTGGCAAATGAACAGGATTTCGAGCAAGTGCTTACCCGATCTGCACTGGTTTATCCCCCCATAGATTTTTTGAAGCGGGTCTATCAGTGTCTCGCCAATTATTTTCAATTGGCGGTTGGAAGCAACATGCTCAGCAGTTTTGATTTTGACCTTGCCGACTTTTGCCATACTTATGAACTTCCGGTTTTGGAAACCTTCTATGCGCTCAAAGTTTTGGCTGAGGAAGGTTTTTTGGAAGTGAATGAGAGTTTTTTTGCGCCATCAAGGGTTTATTTCCGGGTAGATCCCAGTCGGCTTTATGAAGTTCAGATTGCTTATTCCAAGCTGGATCCTATCGTCAAAATGCTTCTGAGAACCTACGGGGGCAATCTTTTTTCGGAGTATATCAAAATCCAGGAAAGTAAACTTGCCAAATCATTGGAGATCAAAGAATCCGAATTGGTTAAGTTTCTGTTGGATTTGGAAAAATTGGAAGTGATGGATTACGACCAGCGCAAAGACAAGCCGCAGCTGACTTTCCTGACCCATCGCTATGACGCAGGCAAATTGCCATTTAACCATGCAAGGATATTGGCCAGAAAAGAACTGACCTTAGAGAAAGCAAAAAGCATGGTAGAATATGCACGTCAGGAACGGATTTGCAGAACACAGTTTATTCAGGAATATTTCGGAGAAAAGACAGACTCGACTTGTAAGATTTGTGATGTTTGTATTGAGGATAAAAAAAGTCAAGCTCCTGAAACCCAGGATGAAATTTTGAAGAAAAAAATACTTGAAACTTTAGCCGAATCCGGCAGGTTATCAGAGCGGGACTTGTTTGCCAAGCTCCGGAAAACCGGTTCTGATTCAAATCTGCGATTGCTCCGTCAGCTAATCGACCAAGGGCAAGTGAATAAATCCTCAGATGACAGCCTTTCTTTAAAATCCCATGGGTAGTTTCTTTGACGATCTTTTTAAAAGTGTATTTAAACCTTCGGAAAAATCTCCGATGAAGGTCAAGGAAAACTTTGTGATTAAAGATTTCGAACAAACTGACCTGGATTTATGGATTGAGTCCGAGGAATCTGAAAGATTTTTTGCATTGATTTACAAAAACTACCACTTCAAGCGGACCGGAATCAATGATCATCCACAAGTTCATATATTAGATTCACCTTATGCCAATGGGTTTGCAGTGACCTATGAAGATCCTTTTGATCTGAAATCATTTTCACGGCTTTTCTTGGCATTTGGCCAAAGGATTTTAGCTTTGGGATATGAGCAAGTCAGTCTGGATCGAAAATTTGAAGAAATCAATGATCAGGTGAAGGTGACAGAGAAATTTTATTTCAAGCCTCCTCTACAGCTTCCTGCTGAAGGAGAATTGATTTCTCAGCTTTATGGAAATGTGGCGTTGGAGAAAGTGAGTATTGACAATAAGCCCAGTTTTATCAAATTACTGGCGACGGTATATTCCGATCGTCTTTATCAAGATGCCAAACCATTCGATCAACTGATGGATCGGATATTCGAAAAACGTTCAAATGGATAGAATTACGCTTAGAAATCAACTCGAAATCTACCGCACCCCATATGAGGAAGAGTCGGCATTTATTGTGGATTTTGCGGAACTGACCCATGATCCGCTAGCATACAAACGCGAGCGTTTGGACGGGCATTTCACCGCTTCGGCTTGGATTGTCAATCAGAACCGCACCCACACGCTGCTTACACTTCACCGTAAATTGGGCAGGTGGCTTCAATTAGGAGGCCATGCAGATGGAAATGAAGATCTCCTGGATGTTGCATTGAAAGAGGCTGCGGAAGAAAGTGGACTTACCTCACTAAAACTGGTTGACCATAACATCTTTGATTTGGACAAACATATCATTCCAAAGCGTCCTCAT
>DATIAI010000008.1:0-2332 GCA_035458065.1 Algoriphagus sp.
GCCTTGGTGCTTTCCGCTATCCCTTTTTTAGGAATCCTGCACGGAGTACTGATAGGTAAATACCGGTACCGGGTAGTCAATCACACGCTGGAATTCGACGAACTGCCGGAAGAGTTTGACGGCTTTACCATCACCCAGATCTCTGATATCCACTCCGGAAGTTTTGACAATAAAAAGAAACTGGAATATGGCGTGGATCTGATCAACCAACAAGGATCCGATATCATCCTTTTTACCGGAGATCTGGTCAACAATCACGCAAAAGAAATGGAACCCTGGATCGAGACTTTCAAAAAGCTGAAAGCACCGATGGGCAAGTACTCCATTCTGGGCAACCATGACTACGGTGACTATATGGCTTGGCCGAGCCAGGAAGCCAAGGCTGCAAATTTGCAGCGCCTTTTCCAGATACAAGAAGAACTGGGATTCAAGCTCCTGCGCAATGAAAGCGTCCAACTCAAAAAACCTGCTCTGAGCGGAGTCGAAGGGGCCGGAGCCAGCATAGACCTCATCGGCGTTGAGAACTGGGGGAAAGGATTTGCTCAACACGGTGATTTGGCGAAAGCAGCGGCAAACCTACCTGCTCAGAGTTTTAAGATTTTGATGAGCCACGACCCCTCCCACTTTGACGAGGAGGTCAAGTCCTTCAACCAATTTATCCACCTGACCCTTAGCGGTCATACCCATGGGATGCAGTTTGGGATCGAAATTCCCGGACTTATCAAGTGGAGCCCTGCCTCCCTCCGCTACCCCAAATGGGCGGGACTGTACGAGGAACTCGGTCGCTATCTGCATGTCAACCGCGGTTTTGGATTTCTGGCCTTTCCCGGCCGGGTAGGCATCTGGCCGGAGATTACGGTGCTGAAGTTGAAGAAGAAGTAACTAGCTTTTATTGATTTCAAAACCTGAAGAGTCCGCTTGACAAGCTCCAAGGAATCATTAATTTGGTCGCAACTCAGTCCAGAAAACCTGTGGACAATCGCGATATAAACGCAGGGAAACTAACCAAAAAACAAAAACCTCCAAAGTCTACGCGACTCCGGAGGATTTCAAACTTCAACTTTCTGACTTCAGCCTTCTAACTTCTTACTTCAAATTCTTATACCGAATCCGCTTCGGCATTACATCGCCAAGGCGCTTTTTCTTATTTTCCTCGTAATCGGAGAAGTTGCCTTCAAACCAATACACCTGTGAATCGCCTTCGAATGCCAGGATATGGGTACAGATTCTGTCCAGAAACCATCTGTCGTGGGAAATAATCACCGCACAACCACCGAAATTTTCCAAAGCCTCTTCCAAAGAACGAAGGGTGTTCACATCCAAGTCGTTGGTAGGTTCATCAAGTAGAAGCAGGTTTCCGCCTTCTTTGAGGGTGATAGCCAAATGAACTCGATTACGCTCTCCACCGGAAAGCACACCAACCTTTTTCTCTTGATCCGAACCTGCAAAGTTGAACTTAGAGACATAAGCCCTGGCATTCACTTCCTTATTTCCCAATTTCATTAATTCGTTTCCGCCGGAAATGATCTGGTAAACTGTCAGATTGGGATCCAACCGGTCGTGCTCTTGATCCACGTAGGCCAGCTTTACAGTTTCCCCAACTTCAAAGCTTCCTGAATCGGGTTTTTCCTGTCCGGTAATCAATTTGAAAAGTGTAGTCTTACCTGCGCCGTTTGGCCCGATAATACCCACGATTCCCCCCTGAGGAAGAGAGAAACTTAAATTTTCAAATAGCAACTTATTTCCATAAGCTTTGGACACGTTGTGAGCCTCAATTACTTTGGCTCCCAATCGAGGCCCAGGAGGAATGAAAAGCTCCAGTTTGGCTTCTTTTTCTTTCGATTCCTCACCGACCAATTTATCGTAAGCATTAAGTCTTGCCTTTCCCTTTGACTGACGCGCTTTGGGAGACATTCGGATCCATTCCAATTCTCGCTCGAGAGTCTTCTGACGCTTGGATTCGGTCTTTTCTTCCTGCTTCAGTCGGCTCTGCTTTTGATCCAGCCAAGAGGAATAATTTCCTTTCCATGGTATCCCCTCGCCACGATCCAGTTCCAGAATCCAACCGGCAACATTGTCCAAAAAGTATCTATCGTGGGTCACTGCAATGACAGTTCCTTTGTAGTTTTGAAGGTGTTGCTCCAGCCAAAGCACCGATTCAGCATCCAAGTGGTTGGTCGGTTCATCGAGCAACAAGACGTCCGGTTCTTGTAACAGGAGTCGGCAAAGAGCTACTCTTCGCTTTTCACCACCTGAAAGATTGGCCACATTGGCGTCGCTGGGAGGCAGTCGTAACGCATCCATGGCTTTGTCCAGCATCACATCCAGTTCC
>DATIAI010000009.1:0-2421 GCA_035458065.1 Algoriphagus sp.
GCCAGCATATTATACCAAACTCAATTCTTTGCTCAATTCTGTCAGTTTATCAGATTGGAAAACCTATTTGAAGGCCAACTCATTAGTTACATATGCGAGTGTGCTGAGTGAGCCTTTTGAAGCGGCAAGTTTTGAATATGAAAAAGTATTGCTTGGCCAATACAAACAACTGACCCGTGCCCAGCAAATGGTCAGCAAAGTAGACCGTCAGTTGGGATTTGCTTTGAGTCAATTGTATTTGAAGCGGTATTTCAACGAGGATGCCAAAAAGCGGATTTCGGACTTGGTCGACAACTTTCAGAAAGCATTCGAAACCCGCATCAAGCAGCTGGATTGGATGAGCGATAGCACCAAAACGAAAGCAATTGAAAAGCTCTACGCCATCACCAAAAAGGTTGGGTATCCGGATGTCTGGAGAACCTATGACGCGGTGACGATTGACCGGGAAAAGTACTTTGAAAACGTCGTGGCATTGATGGAAAACGATTATCAGTGCCAAGCCGCCAAACTCAATAAAGCACCAAATAAGGACGAGTGGGGGACTACGCCTTCTACAGTTACCGCTTATTACAATCCTTCGCTGAATGAAATCGTCTTTCCTGCCGGGATTTTGCAATACCCATACTTTGATCTCTATGCCGATGATGCGATCAATTATGGTGGAATCGGCATGGTCATCGGCCATGAACTGACGCATGCTTTTGATGATCAGGGTGCTCAATATGACAAAGACGGCAATGTCAAAAACTGGTGGACGGAAGCTGATTTTGCCAAATTCAAAGCTAAAACTCAGCTATTGACAGAGCGCTACGATACATTCACCGTGCTGGACAGTGTGCCTGTAAAAGGTGCCATGACGATTGGTGAAAACACAGCAGATAATGGCGCGCTGTACATTGCTTACGAAGCTTTTAAACTTACTAAACAAGGACAGGATACCACCAAAATCGACGGCTACACGCCAGATCAACGCTTTTGTCTATCGATTGCCAGAATCTGGAGAGTCAAAACCCGGGATGAGTTTATGCGCAACTATGTAACTACCAATTCCCATTCCCCGGCGATGTGGCGAGTCAACGGCCCACTGATGAACTTTGATCCTTTCTACACCGCCTTCAATTTGCAGCCTGGTGATAAGAATTACAAGGCGGTAGAGGAAAGGATTCGGATTTGGTAGGAATGTCTTCTGATTATCAATATTTTATCTAAATTGTTATAACTTCGTACTAACTAGGGATAAAGATGGTAAAGACACTAACACAAGTTGGAAATAGTAAGGCACTTATTATTCCTTCTGAATTGATCAAAAAATACGGATTAGAAAAAGTGATTCTGGAAGAAACAGAAAATGGACTACTAATTAGATCAGCAATAGTTGAAGATGATTTCCAAAAAAGGTTAGTCAACCTAAGAGAAAATAAAACAGCTATTTATCAAAAAATGGAAAATGAAGCTTGCGAGCCTGATGTAAGAGGGTATTATTCAAATCCAGAAAATGATTTATCCAATGTTGATCCAGAAGTTTTGTAAATGAAAAATGGAGAGATTTGGTTGGTGGATTTTTCTCCTAAAGTCGGTCAAGAGATCGATAAAGTAAGACCTGCGATTATTGTAAATCATAATTCAGTTGGTGTGTTAAGATTAAAGATTGTTGTTCCGCTAACAGACGCTATTAAATCTCCAAAAGAATGGCTGATACAAATTTTTCCTGATTCAGTAAATGGATTATCAAAACTGAGTGTGGCAGATTGCTTTCAGATTAAATCCTTGTCTGAAGATCGGTTTATCCGAAAAATCGGAAGCTTAACAAATGAGGATACCAATAAGGTCAGACTGGGATTGATTAAGGTTCTGGGATTGATTTAATTATTTGTTATATAATTTACATTATGTTAAATAGATTTTTTGACCTCTTCCAGTTTCTTTTTATATCTTCCCTTTTCAAATTCTATCCGCTCAACCGCTATCCAGCCTTTAGATGAATAATTGGCTTCCCCGACTGGGACTTTACCTTGGCCCTGCATCATTTCTTTTCATTCTTTTTATTATTGATTCTCCTGGATTGAATCCTGAGGCTCAAGCCATGCTGGCTCTTACTGTTTGGATGGCGATTTGGTGGATAACTGAAGCCTTGCCGATTGCCGGCACTGCACTTTTACCTTTGATATTTATGCCACTTCTGGGTTTGCTGGATATTGGATTGGTCTCCTCCAATTACATGCATCCTACAGTGATGCTGTATATGGGCGGATTTCTCCTGGCCACAGGCATAGAGAAATGGAATCTCCACCGCAGAATCGCACTTAACATAATAAATTTATTGGGAACAGACCTGAGGATGATTGTCTTGGGATTTATCCTTGCAACAGGTTTTCTTTCCATGTGGATCTCCAATTCTGCGACAGCCTTGATGATGCTTCC
>DATIAI010000010.1:0-14816 GCA_035458065.1 Algoriphagus sp.
AAAACAAAAGAAGATACCTGGAAAAAGCCCGAAAGAAAGACTGGGGCTTCAATTCTGGTCTAAAGCGGAAAAACTCCAAAAAAAGAGCCAGCAACATCAGCGCAATCGGAAAATGAAGCATCATAGGATGCAACCGTCCCAGAGGTTGGATCCATACAGGAATGTTGAGATACGACTCAAACAACAGGAGAAAAAGCAACAGAATATTGCCTCCAAATAAAACTACTTCTGCAATGCCGATCAGCTTGCTCTTCATACTTGGGTAAATGTTAATGGACGGATGTTAAATTCTAAGCAATCAAGCCCTTGACCACATGTCCGGAAACATCGGTCAATCTGAATCTTCGGCCTAAGTGTTTGTAGATCAGTTTTTCATGATCCAGCCCCATCAAGTGAAGCACGGTTGCCTGAAAATCATGAATGTGTACCGGATCTTTGGCCACATTGTATCCCAATTCGTCAGTTTCTCCATAGATCAGACCCGGCTTCACTCCTCCTCCTGCCATCCAGATACTGAAGCAGCGCGGATGGTGATCACGCCCATAATCTTTGGGGTCAAGTTTCCCCTGACTATAATTGGTCCTGCCAAATTCCCCTCCCCAAATTACCAAGGTCTCGTCAAGAAGTCCTCTTTGCTTCAGATCTGTGACCAAAGCTGCAGAAGCCTGATCGGTATCCTTAGCCTGATGGGTGATTTCATAAGGTAGATTTCCATGCTGATCCCAACCTTGGTGATAAAGCTGCACAAAGCGAACTCCACTTTCGGAGAGCTTTCTGGCCAAAAGGCAATTCGCGGCATAGGTTCCAGGCACCAAACAATCAGGTCCATATAGCTTGATCACAGAATCTGGCTCCTTGTTGAGATCCATAATTTCCGGAACCGTCGTCTGCATTTTGTAGGCCATTTCATATTGCTGTATTTTGGCGTTGATCTCAGGATCTCCGAATTTTTCATAAGACAATTGATTCAGCTCGGATATATTATCCAGCATGACCCGTCTTTCATCCCTACTCATTCCTTTGGGATCCTTGAGGTAAAGGACAGGATCTTCGCCACTGCTAAATTGAACTCCTTGGTGAACTGAATCCAAAAAACCATTGGTCCAAAGCTTAGAATATACACCTTGGCCATTGCCGATTCCTCTGGAAAGCAAAACCGTGAAAGCTGGCAAATTCTGATTTTCACTTCCCAAACCATAACTCAACCAGGCTCCCATACTTGGCCGGTTGCCTTGCTGCGCTCCTGTCTGGAAAAAGGTGAGTGCCGGATCATGGTTGATCGCCTCGGTATGCATGGACCTGACGATGCAAAGGTCATCCGCGATTTAGGCGGTATAGGGCATCAAATCACTGATCCAGGCACCGGATTGACCATATTGCTTGAAATCGGTGAAAGAACCAACCAGCGGAAATGAAGATTGGTTGGCGGTCATACCGGTCAGTCTCTGCCCACTTCTGACGGATTCAGGAAGCTCCTGTCCAAACATTTCTTTCAGCTTGGGCTTGTAGTCAAAGGTTTCGATCTGAGACGGTGCACCGTTTTGAAAGAGGTAAATAACCCGCTTGGCTTTTGGAGCAAAGTCCCGCAAGCCCGGAATCATTTCGGCATCCATGCTACCAGTTCCCTTAAAAAGGTCAGGCATAAGTAGCGAACCTAAGGCCACACTTCCTATTCCCATACTTAAATGGGACAAGAATCTTCTCCTGTTGATGTTTAATCGGTATTCAAAAATGTCTTTTTCCATATCAGGTTTTTGAAATGGTTTCTTCTAAGTTGTAGATGCTGGCAATCACCTGCATGAGAGAAGCCAATTGAATAGTATCAAGTCCTGGAGGACTTGGATATTCACCCACCGCCAAGAGTTCTGTTGCTTCAGCTTTCTTAAGGACTTGGGTCCTTCCATCGTAATACTTTTTCAAGATAGCCACCTCTTTGTCCGTAGGAGTTCGACAAACGATAGTTCGAAATGCCTTGCGAATATTAGCTTCCGAATCACTTGATTCCTTGAGAAGTTTTCCAGCCAAAACTCTACTGGCTTCCAGCACAGTAGGATCGTTGAGCATCACCAAAGCCTGAAGTGGAGTGTTGGTGATAGGACGCTGCACTTCGCATTGGTCTCTGTTGCTGCCATCGAAAATTGTCATCGCAGGTGGCGGAACTGTACGCTTGATAAAATTGTACAAGCCTCTTCGGTAGAGTTTTTCGTGATGATCTTGTTTGTAAACAGAAAGAATTCCTCGTCCTGAAGTTGCCCCCTCCCATAATCCCGGAGGCTGATAAGGCTTGACACTCGGTCCTCCGATTTCTCTGTTGAGCAATCCACTGCTAGCCAGAATCACATCGCGAACAAATTCTGCTTTGAGTCTATGCCTCGGAGCACGACTTAGAAGTAAGTTGTCAGGATCTTTTTCCAATTGCTTTTTGCTCACCACAGCGGACTGACGATAGGTAGCGGAAGTCACGATATGTTTTATCAATCGCTTCACGTCCCAACCATTTTCCATCAAATCTACCGACAACCAATCCAGCAATTCGGGATGGGTGGGCAAGGCTCCTTGCATTCCAAAATCCCCCGGTGTACTCACAATCCCTTTTCCAAAAATTTCTTGCCAGATCTGATTGACAAATACTCTGGATGTGAGCGGATTTTCTCTGCTAAACATCCACTTGGACAATCCCAGCCTGTTTTTTTCATATTTGGGACCAAAGCTCAAAATCGACTCAGGTGTAGTTGCTTCTACTGGATCTGTTGGCCGATCATACACTCCTCTTTCCAAAATGTATGTCGGACGAAGAGAATCGAGTTCACCCATGACCGAAACAATCAGATCGAGGGTGTCTTTTTTATTTATAAAAGTGAGGATGGAATCCACTTCAGCATTGCTGATGTGCATCATTGGACGCTTGGCATAAGTCTCAGGGCCTCCGACAGTGGATTCTATTCCCTTTTCCTGGATGTTGTTGAAAAAGGAATAGAAGGAATAATATTCCTTTTGGGAAATGGGATCATACTTATGATCATGGCAACCAGCACATTCCATGGTAATTCCCATCAGAGATTTGCCCACTGTATTGGTCCGGTCGGTTACATACATGACCCGATATTCTTCATCAACTACCCCACCTTCCTCGGTTATTTTGTGATTTCGGTTGAAACCCGTTGCAAGAATTTGTTCCTTGGTAGCATTGGGAATTAAGTCTCCCGCGAGCTGCCAGGTGATAAATTGATCATATGGCAAATTTTCGTTGAAAGCATGAATCACCCAATCTCTCCAAGGCCACTGACTTCTGTAGCTGTCATCCTGAAATCCGTGTGAGTCTGCAAATCGGGCTATATCCATCCAATAGACCGCCATTTTCTCACCATAAGCTGGACTTGCAAGCAATTGATCCACCGCTTTTTCATAAGCATCAGCAGATTCATCGGCTAAAAAGGCCTCCATCATTTCCAAAGTTGGAGGCAGACCGGTCAGATCCAAACTCACTCTTTTCAACAAGGCTTCCTTGTCCGCTTCTTCGTTCGGTTTCAAACCTGCCTCTTCCAGCTTGGCCAAAATGAAATAATCCACCTCATTTTTTGGCCAATCTTCATGGGCTACTTCCGGAAGTTCAGCAGATTTGGGAGGTTCGAATGCCCAGTGTTTTTCATATTTAGCACCTTGACGAATCCACTTTTCGATGAGTCGGATCTCGCGATCTGTCAGACTTAAATTGGATTCAGGAGGAGGCATCATGATACTGGGATCATCAGAAGAAATTCTGCGGAAGGCTTCTGATTGATCAGGTTTTCCAGCAACCCAACCATGTGCACCTGGAGTTTCCTTCAATACTTTGAAAGCTTCCTCTTCAATATCAAGCCTTAAGCCAGCTTCCCTTTTGTTGGCATCTGGTCCGTGACAAGCAAAACAGTTGTCAGAAAGAATAGGACGGATATGAAAATTGTAGCTAACCTGATCTGGAATTTTCAGGTTTTCGGGATCTGTTCCTCCTCCCTCATCGCAGGATGGGAATAAGAACATCGCCAAAACAAGCACTGCTCCAAGAAGATATAATCGATTGTACATAAATTACTTATCCTTTTTGACCTGAGATCACATCTTAGGTATTTCCTTTCGAAGAACACTCAAAATATGCTTTTTTATTTTACCTCTGCATCCTAGGGTATCCTTTTCTCTGGAGTTTTATCCTATTTGGAAAATAAAAAACAGGAAACAACCACAATTGTGGTACGGTGGTTTAAAAACAAAGGGCTATCAAATCCGGGGTAATTTTTCAGGATTTTACATTTGAGCAGCGCAGACTTTATAAGTATTCTCAATCTTGCAAGCACTCTTAAAGAAGAGAGGATTGAAACTCAAATTGACAAGATTCCTCCTTTGCAAGGGGGTTAGGGGATTTTTCCCTTAAGGTAGCAGGTAAATTATGCCAATCTGCAGCAATTCGGATAGGCCATTTTTTTAAAAATATCGAACACCGAACTTTGAATGAAGAAATTCGAAGTCCTTCAGGCCCAGATTCTTGAGACTGAAATTCTTCAGTCCTTTTTAAGCTCTGAAGCGAGTAATTTCACACGGTCTTTAATGTTCATTTGGGAAACATCCAGATTTCCGGAAGTTGCCTTTAAAAAGTCTTGCACCGCTCCGCTATGGTCAGTAGATTTTCCCTCGGCCAATGTTACATAGCGCATCGTCGACCAAAGGACGGTTTTCAGTTGGGTCTTGGAATCATCGGTCATGTAATATTCCACCACGATGGTATTGTGGTTGTGCCAAAGAATCCTGCTCATAATGCGAACCCACTCTCCCACCATTGCAGGCTTTACATAGCTGATATTGTGATTATAAACCACCCAAGCAGCCTTGTAGGTTTTGATCAGATCGATGATTTCCAATCCATAAAGTTTGGGAACCTGATCTTCTCGTGCATTGAAAAAATAGTCGAAATACTTTGCGTTGTTCAGATGTCTCAACGGATCACAATCCTGAAATCGGATGACAACTCTGCTTTCAGTTTCGGTGGGGTAATGTTTGTCGGGATTATATTCAAACATGGCTTAAAGTTCTTTGCTGGTTAAAATTCTGATTCCTGCTTTTTCCATATCGGCTATTGCTTTAGTGCCGTCCTGAGGGAATAAATTTACCGCCTTGGTAGCATCTGAGATTAAGTAGGTTTCAAAACCTAGGCTCTTGGCATCCAAAGCCGTGAATTTGACACAATAATCCAATGCCAATCCACAAATAAAAACCTGCTCGATTCCAAAAGATTTCAAGTAATCACCCAATCCGGTATCCCCTCTTCTGGCATTGTCAAAGAATCCTGAATAGGAGTCGACTTCTGGATTTTTACCTTTTTTGAAAACGGCGGCCCACTGGCTCTGATCCAATTCGGGATGAAAATCAGCCCCAGAGCTTCCTTGCACGCAATGTACTGGCCATAGAATCTGCGTCAATCCTCCCAATTCGATGAATTCACCAGGCTTTTTTCCAGTATGGTTTGCCGCGAAACTTCCGTGATTTGCCGGATGAAAATCCTGGGTGGCGACGACATACTTGAATTTCTCCTGAATGTCATTGATAATTGGAACTACCTGATCTCCGTCTTTTACTGCCAATGCTCCACCGGGCAAAAAATCATTTTGGACATCAACAACGATCAGGGCCGATTTTTCCTTACTCCTCTTCATTTTCGAATTTTTTAGCTTTCAAAACCAATTCCATTCTCAAATGGTGCAGATTTTCTTCCAATCCTACCGGGTAAAGGTGCGGATTGACCAAGCGCATGTGTGTCTTGTCGAGAGATTGAAGTTGATTCGCTGCCCGATCACGGATTTCTTTTAGACTAGGCAGGTTATAGATCTTTTTCCCTTTTTGGAAAATCGGCTTCAGGAGAATTTCTTCCTGATAAAACGCCGGCATCAACCTTTTTCTCCTCGTGGCGTCCACCGGATCTATAATCACTACCCCCTTTGGATCAATCTCCTGATCCTCCAGAAAAATCATGTCAGCAACCGCTTTTCCCTTGCTGAAGTACCTTTTGGTGTTGTGAATTCCCGGAATATTGATTTTCAAGGATTGCTGGGAAACTTTCACTTTAGGCTCCCATTCACCTTGTGCATTTTTGATTGCCGAAAGTTTATACACAGCTCCTAAAGCAGGCTGATCATAGGCTGTCACCAATTTGGTACCCACACCCCATACATTGATATCTGCTTCCTGAGATTTGAGCGAAGCGATAATATGCTCATCCAGGTCATTGGAGGCGACAATTTTTGCATCCGGAAAACCGGCCTCATCCAGCATCTGTCTCGCTTTTGAGCTGAAATAAGCCAAGTCACCTGAGTCGATCCGGATGCCTACCATTTCCTTTCCTTTCCTTCGCAAAATTTCCCCGACTTTGATCGCATTCTTCACCCCGTTCAGGGTATCGTAAGTGTCCACTAAAAAAATGCATTGATCCGGAAAAGCATCCGCGTAGGCTTCAAATGCTTCCAATTCCGTCTCAAAGGACATAATCCAGCTATGTGCGTGAGTACCTGAGACTGGAATGCCAAACAGTTTTCCGGCCATCACATTGGAGGTGGAAGTACAGCCACCGATATATGCAGCGCGGCTTGCGGCCAGTGCACCATCGATGCCCTGAGCTCTTCTCAATCCGAATTCAAGTACGGGTTCGCCTTGTGCTGCGACATTTATCCGGGCAGCTTTGGTCGCGATCAAAGTCTGGAAATTGATGATATTAAGAAGGGGAGTTTCCAGCAATTGACATTGAATCAACGGGCCTCTCACTCTTACCAATGGGGCATTTGGAAAAACCACAGTCCCCTCTTCCACTGCATCGATGTCGCAGGTGAATTCAAGCTTTTGGAGATAGTTCAAAAAATCCGGTTCAAAAACCGGGCTACCATCCTTGTTTTTCATCACCTCCAAGTATTCCAAGTCAGCATTTTCAAACTTGAAATTCTTGCAGAAATCAACTACATAATCCAAGCCGGCCGCCAAGGTAAACCCACCTTCAAATGGATGTTTTCGAAAGAAAAGGTTGAAAACTGCCTCTTGCTCACCTTTGCCCGCCTTCCAATAAGCATAAGCCATTGTAAGCTGATAAAAGTCGGTCAGCAAAACCAGATTACTTTGATAGAGATCCTTGGTGATTTTCATGTAGAGACTTTAGAGAACAAGACTAAGGTAAGGTGAACTCTTATTTGAGACAAAAGACGCAAGAAACAAGATACAAGACTTTATTCAGAAGACTTTTCTTACATCATTTGTCAAGTGTCTAAAATCTAACTTTTCACTCTCAAATTCAACAATATCCCTACAAGCACCAGAGCCATACCGACGTAGGAAGCAAAAGGGAAAGTCTCCCCAAACAGGAAGAATCCAAAAATCAGCGCATACAGTACGCCCATATAACTCAGGCTGGAAACCCTCGAAAGATTCCCTGTCTGATAGGCAACAGTCATGAAATATTGAGCGCTCTGGGTGCAGAACCCTATCCAAAGTAACATCAACCAATCCCATCCCTCTGGCATTACCCAATCGAAATACATGATGATAGATGCTATCGGAAGTGTGACCAGGGGAAAATAAAACACGATCACCAAAGGATGCTCCGAAGTTTTCAATTTCCGGATCATATTATAGGCAACACCAGCTGCAAGTCCGGAAGTAATTCCCATTACAGCACTCAGGGGATCAACTCTAGGGTCAACTCCCTGAATGATCAAAACTCCGGCAAAGGCCATTGCGAAATACAAAAACTGAATTGGCTTGACTTTTTCCTTTAGAATAAAAACGCCCAAAATAGTGGTGAAAATTGGAGACAAATACTGCATGGTCACCGCACTGGCAAGCGGGATTCGCTGAAGGGTATAGAAAAAGAGAATCAAACTGATACTTCCGACGATTCCCCTAGTGATCAGGTTCCCTTTGTTATTTCCAAAAACGGATATCCCCTTTTTGCTGAGTACAATAAAGGTGAAAATCAAACTGAAAACTGACCTAAACCATACGATCTCGATGGCAGGAATATGCGGAATGAATTTCACGGAGACATTCATCATTGCAAAAAAAATCCCCGCCAAAAGCATGGATTGTACACTGCTGATTTTCAACTCTGCTTGGATGATTTAGGTGGTCTTTTTTTGCAAAGCTATTCACCCAGTTAATAGTTCAAGCTTGCAAAATTTTATTTGGAGGAAACCATTGATGTCCCAGAAAGGTTTAAGAGAAAATCAAATTACATGGCTCTCAAAATTGGCTCTAAAGCCCCAGATTTTTCATTACCAGGCACCTCCGGGATAAATTTGCGACTTTCGCGGGATTTAAAAGGAAAAGCGCTAATTCTGTTTTTCTATCCCAGAGATTTTACCCGTGGTTGCACCGCAGAAGCTTGCGAATTCAGGGATAATTTCAGTGAATTCAAAGGCCTTGATATTCCCGTCTTTGGTATTAGCCGAGACGATATTCCCACTCACGAAAAATTTAAAAAGGAGCACAAGTTTCCATTTGAATTGCTTTCTGACGAATCCGGAAAAGTCTGCAAATCCTACGATGCGCTGATTCCATTAATCAAAATGCCAAAACGGATTACTTATTTGCTGGATGCAGAGCACAATGTGGCAGCTGTTTTTTCAGATATGTTTGAGTTCAAGGGCCATATTCATTCCATGCTCAAAAAACTCAAGGCGGTTTAATTTGAGATAATCAATCCATCCTTCATGACCACTTTGCGGTCAGCCATTCCCGCAAGTTCTTCGTTGTGAGTTACGATCACAAAGGCCTGCTTGAGCTCATTTCTCAATTTGAAAAAAAGTTCGTGAAGACCTCTAGCATTGGCGGTATCTAAGTTTCCGCTCGGTTCATCTGCAAAAACCACCGCCGGACTATTGATCAAAGCTCTGGCCACGGCTACTCGCTGTTGCTCACCTCCGGAAAGTGTGGATGGCTTATGATCCAATCTGTGACTGATCCCGAGTATTTCGGCCAATTCACCGGATTTCTTCTGAAGATCCGCCACTGTGGAACCTTTTATAAAACCCGGAATCTGAATGTTTTCCTGGGCGGTAAATTCCGGGAGAAGATTATGAAACTGAAAAATGAACCCGATTTGCTGGTTCCTGAAATCAGCGAGGTTGTCACCTTTTAAAGAAAGTAAATTTTTCCCCTGCATGTTCAATTCTCCTTTTTCTGGCTGATCCAATGTTCCCAAAATATGAAGCAGAGTACTTTTTCCCGCTCCAGACGAACCGACGATGGAAACAATTTCTGATTCGGAAATTTCAAGATCAACGCCTTTCAACACGTGGAGGCTTCCGTAGGATTTGTGAATCCCTTTGGCTATCAGCATAGTAGATTTTTTTGAGTTTTTAAAAGTAAAACAAATCCCTCAAATACAGGAATTAAAGGCTTTTCTTGAAGAAAAATGAAAAAAACGGGTTTGATTTATCCACATCATCCGCTTATCTTCGGGCAAAAATTTCCAGAGAATGAAATCAAGCATGACTGAAAAGTCTCAAACTGGGAATGTCACCAGCCATGCGAGATTCCATGTGACTTTTGAGAAAATAATCAGATAGAGATGAATATTCACGAATATCAGGCAAAAGAAGTATTGAAAGGTTACGGAGTAAGAATTCAGGAAGGAATCGTTGCAGATTCACCTGAGGCTGCTCACGAGGCTGCTGTTAAACTTAACGCGCAAACCGGTACTTCCTGGTATGTGATCAAGGCTCAAATCCACGCAGGTGGACGCGGAAAAGGCGAGGTAAAAGAAACCGGTTCCCGTGGGGTAGTTCTTGCCAAGAAACTGGATGATGTTAAAGAAAAAGCAGCTGCAATCCTTGGAGGTACCTTGGTAACTATCCAAACCGGAGCAGAAGGCAAAAAAGTAAATAAGGTGCTGGTTGCTGAGGACGTTTACTATCCAGGTGCTTCCGAACCAAAAGAATATTACATGTCTATCCTTCTTGACAGAGCTACAGGATCCAATGTGATCATGGCTTCTACCGAAGGTGGTATGGACATCGAAGAAGTAGCTGAAAAGCATCCTGAGAAAATCATCAAAGAATGGATCGATCCAAAGGTTGGCCTTCAGGGATTTCAGGCCAGAAAAGTCGCATTCAAATTGGGCCTTTCCGGAAATGCTTTTAAAGAGATGGTGAAATTCATCACTTCCCTTTACAATGCCTATGTAGGAACTGACTCTTCTCAATTTGAGATCAATCCAGTTCTTAAAACTTCGGATGATAAAATTTTGGCTGTAGATGCCAAAGTAAATGTCGATGACAATGCACTTTACCGTCAGCCGAAACTAGCTGAACTGAGAGATATTGCAGAAGAAGATCCTTTGGAAGTAGAAGCTGGCAAATCAGGATTGAACTATGTGAAACTTGAAGGAAACGTGGGCTGCATGGTCAACGGTGCTGGTCTTGCAATGGCTACCATGGATATGATCAAGCTTTCCGGTGGAGAACCTGCCAACTTCCTCGACGTAGGAGGAGGAGCAAATGCAACCACGGTAGAAGCTGGTTTTAGAATCATCCTTCAAGATCCAAACGTGAAAGCGATTTTGATCAACGTGTTCGGCGGTATCGTTCGTTGTGACAGAATTGCAAACGGAGTAGTTGAAGCTTACAAATCCATCGGAGACATCCGGGTTCCGATTATCGTAAGACTTCAGGGAACCAATGCTGAGGAAGGTGCTAAAATCATCGACGAATCAGGATTGAAAGTTGCTTCGGCAATTACGTTGAAAGAAGCTGCTGAAAAAGTACAGGCTGTACTTGAAGCTAAATAATAATAGTACGCACTCGTAGTTCAACTGGATAGAATATCGGATTTCGGCTCCGAGGGTTGAGGGTTCGAATCCTTCCGAGTGTACGAAGCTCAGACGAAAGTCTGGGCTTTTTTTGTTTTAGGTCGTCAAAATCCGCCGTCAACTTTACCAAATACACCAAGGCTGGATTTCGGGAAAAATATGATTTTTCCTTTGAGCTTGAAATATTGTGTCCATCTGAGGCGTTATTAGAAAAATTGAATTATTCCGTGGTAGTAAAATAAAAAAGCAGGAGAAAATCTCCTGCCCTTTATTTGAAAACTAAACCAACTATTATTTAACTACCACAATGAATTCAAAAATAATACAAATCTGTTTAAATCAAAATCCCAAAGAATAATTTGCATTTTTTTTATTTTGGTTCAGGGAAATTTCCCCGCTTGAATGCAATACCCAATGCCAGCCCCTGACTAAATTGTATTTTATCGTCTTGGTCAATATCGTAAATAGTCAATGAAGTGAGGCTGACATTTACTGCATTTGTAATTTTTGCGGTAAGGCCGATATCCAGTCTGTGATCAATCGAATCAAAGGCAAGCGTTTCAAGATTTGCATAAAGAGAATACCTGAGGGTCAATGCGAGGTTCTCTGAAATTTTCTTATTCCAATCTGCTTGAATATTCCAGGCCAACCATTCATACCTGACTTTCTCCCCAATTTCAACTCCATAATTTTCCTCTACTTGCCTGTAGATGGTCGTATCAGTCACAAAAGTTATCCTTGGAGAAAATGGTGAAAGCCGGAGACTGAACTCGGAGTTTGGTTTGTATTCGAATCCAATTCCTGAAGTCAGGTAACCCGGGTTAAGCCATTTTGAAATCAATGCTTTGGGCTCTTCGTCGAAATCATATCCAGGAGCAAATTGGGAGAGGAAGTTCATTGCAAAATAGACATTCCATTTTTGCCCGATTTTATAACCAACTTTCGAATCCAGATAAATCCGGTCATTGGATTTGCGGCCATCCTCATCCGCGTTTTTTACGACACCATAGATTAGATCCAGGGTATTGTCCCAAGTCCATTTATCTTTAGCATAGTTTGCTCTGCCTAACAGGTTGGTACTGAAAGCAACAGAATTGACGCCACCACCCGTCCAGTTGCCACTAAAGGAAGCTTGATTGATATTCAGTCCTCCCGAAATTTCCCTAAGCCAAAAGGTAGTGTCCTTCTTAGCTGTATCAGTAGTATCCTGTGCCGAGGAAACTCCCAATGTGATTAAAAAAAGAAAAATTGTAAATAGATTCTTCATAAGTTTTCGATTTAGAATTAAACAAATTTTAGTATTTAAGTAAAGCAATTAAAAATAAGAAATAGAATTATGGAAAAAGACATTGAACAAGAACTAATTATTAGAGATTACCTGGCTCGGCAACGAACCGCATTGGCCAATGACAGAACCTTACTTTCCTATATCCGGACTTCACTCTACTTTTTGGTTTCCGGCACTGCCCTGTTTGAAGTCCGAAATCTTTCCCATATAAGTAATTTGGGATACTTGGCTTTTGGTTTGAGTATTGCATTCTTAGGCATTGGACTATTCAGTTTTTTCAAAGTAAAACAAAAATTAAAAAAGGGGAATTACCTGACCATGTAGCGTATGACTTTTGAAACAGGGCTTGTTTTTGCAATTATTTCATTAGCAGTCATTTTATTTTTTACTGAGAAATTCACTGTGGATACCGTGGCAATCGGAGTCATGGTACTTTTCATGCTGTTGGGCATTCTGGATCTAGACGAAGGAATGGCTGGTTTCGCCAATTCTGCGACCATCACCGTCGCAGCGATGTTTGTGATCTCGCATGCCATTTTCAAAACCGGAATACTGGATCAGTTTAGTGTTTACCTTGGCAACCAAGCTGAAAAAAGTGAGACAAAACTGATTCTGAGCATTATGGTCAGTTCTGGACTACTTTCGGCCTTTATCAATGATACGGCTGTAGTGGCATTGCTCATGCCGGCAGTAATTCATATCAGTCAAAAAAACCAAATTCCCACATCCAAACTCCTGATTCCACTTTCATTTGGTGCACTGATGGGTGGTATCTGTACACTTTTGGGGACGAGCACCAACATTTTGGTGAGTGGAATTGCCGAGAAAGCCGGTTTGCCTCCTTTTGAGGTTTTTGAAATGAAAGCATTGGGACTGATTTTTTTAGGATCTGGTACACTTTACATGGTAACAGTAGGAAAATGGCTACTTCCAAACCACAAGGCCAAAGAGGGCTTTTCGGATACGATGGATTTGGGGAATTACCTGGTAGAGTTGATCATCACCAAAGAATTTGAGCAGCTTCTAGAGCCAATTTTGAAACAAAAAATATTCAAAGATGGCAGCGTAAAACCTCTTCAGATTATCCGTGAAAATGGTAGAAGAGTGAAAGTTTTTCCCAACACTCCTGTCCAATTAGGTGATGTGATCAGAATCATAGCTGATCAAGCCAATCTCGATAGACTAAAAAAAATCAAAGGCCTAGAAATCAAAGCTGAACTAGACTGGAATCCCGAATCAAATACGGATGAGAACGAAAAGCTTTTTGAGGCAGTGATAACACCCCATTCTTACCTGATTAATAAAAGCATCAAGTCCATTAATTTCAGTCAATTGTTTGACCAAGTCTTGGTAATTGGTATCAGACACCGGGCAGGGCTACTGGACAGTCTATTGTCAAAAACAACCTTGAAACCCGGTGATGTTCTTTTGCTTCGCGCCACTGAAGAATCCATTCAGTCCGTCAATAAGTCTGAAGATCTCCTGTTAGTTTCGGCCAGAAAAGTATCCACACTGAACAAAAACCAAATGATCTTGACGTTGGGGATTTTGGCACTTGTAATAGCTCTGGCTGCTTTCGGATTTTTTCCTATCCCCTTGACTGCAACTGCCGGAGCATTAGCCATGGTCATGCTTGGATCCATCAGTCCTGAGGAGGGCTATAAGGCCATTGACTGGAAAGTTATATTCATGCTTGCCGGTGTACTTTCAATGGGTGCAGCACTTGAAAAAACCGGAGGAACTGAACTCATCGGAAACGGTGTCATTCAAGTATTTGGTTCTCTTGGGCCGAAGGTTGTATTGAGTGCCATTTTTGCCTTGACATTCCTTCTCACAAACGTCATGTCCAACAATGCCACCGCTGCTCTTCTTGCTCCTATCGCGATCAGCATAGCGGCTGGGATGGGTGTAGAATCCAGACCATTTCTGATGGCTGTCACATTTGGTGCCAGCCTAAGTTTCATGACTCCAATGGGATATCAGACTAACACCATGATATATAATCCCGGAAATTATCGCTTTTCAGACTATCTGAAAGTGGGTACTCCTCTTAACATACTTTTCTGGATCATTGCCAGCATTTGTATTCCGATTTTCTTTCCATTTTAATTTGGCCTAAAAAATGCCGTCATTTAATTGATCTTTAAACTTTAAATCGAAAACCTTATGAAGACTTTTGGAATAATTCTGGTTATAGTTGGGCTTGCTATGCTGTTTGTGCCTGGATTTGATTTTACCACAAGAGAAAAAGTGATTGATGCAGGTCCTATCCAAGTTTCGGCTGACAAGGAAAACCGGGTAGCTTGGCCAACTTATGCAGGTGGTATCGTTACCGTGGCTGGAATAGCGATGTTATTTCTTGGAAAGAAGAAATAAACTTTCCCAAATCGGAGAAATTTACCCACAGCCATGATTATAAAAGGCCTGTCAGGTTTTGAATACTGACAGGCCTTTTTTTCGAAGATTACCAGAAAATTGCTCCAGAAAATCCATCAGATTTTCAGGTGCATATTATTTATCCCACAAGCTATTCTACCAACTTCACCTGGAGAACTTCGGCTGCATCCACATTGAAAAACTCCCTGTGAACATTAAACTCCTTTTCATCTCCCATCGGCTGTTTAGCAAGGTAGGTACCATCCTCTTGCATGACATAGGAATTCACATTGTCCTTGAGGTTGAAAGCAATGATATTCATCAGTTGCTTTT
>DATIAI010000011.1:0-9945 GCA_035458065.1 Algoriphagus sp.
CTCCGATGATAGCTCCGACCGTTGGAGGATATGTGACCGCTTTCTACAACTGGCATTGGGTGTTTATCATTTTGGCATTTTTGACAGTATTGATCTGGATTGGAGCTGTTTTGATCTTGCCAAAAGGAGCCGAACCTGATCATGAGGTCTCCCTTAAGCCTACCAAGGTTTGGAAAAACTATGGGCTGGTACTTCAAAACCGTCAGTTTTTGGTTTACATGCTGGTTGGTGGATTGGCTGGAGCAGCACCATTTGCTTACATCGCGAGTTCGGCCGATGTCTTTATGAACATCTACCAGGTAAGCGAGCAAACCTATGGTTGGATATTCGGGATTTTGGCTTTTGCAATGATCGGTTCCACACAGCTCAATCATTATCTACTCAGAAAATACAAAAGCCAGCAAATCATCCATTTCTCCCTGCATTATCAGGTTTTCACAGGATTCTTGTTAGTAATCGGAATTTATTCCCAATTGCTGGATGTCTATACCCTGGTGGGATTGATGTTCCTATTTTTGACAGCACATGGACTCAATAGCCCAAACACGGCAGCACTTTCACTGGCTCCATTTTCAAGGAATGCGGGAAGCGCTTCAGCACTTTTGGGAAGTATGCGAATGGCCATGGGCGGTGTGGTGTCTGCCATAATCAGCTTGTTTCACAACGGGACTGCCATGCCAATGGTAATGGGAATGGCTGCGTGTGCGGTTGCGGGATTTGCCATCTTAAAAGCCGACCAGCAGATCCCAGGTACGATCAGCAGGACCTGGAAAGGTTCTGCGATCGAGGGATAACTCTGAAGCATTCATTGAGCGGGAAGGATTCCAAGATACCTTTTGCAGCATTAAACTTACGTAGCCAGACGCGATTCACGATAGACATTAACAAGGTCGCGATAGCTTCAAATCCAAAAGCCGGGATCTGCGACAGATTCCGGCTTTTGCTTTTCTATTTCTTCAAAAAATCCAGCAACAGCTTGTTTAACTGATCCCCATGGGTGAGGTTCAGCCCATGCGGAGCACCTTTGATAAGCTTGTAGGAATTGTCTGAAATTCCCTTGGCAGCTTGCTCGGCTGAGGTCTTATAGGGTACGATGTTGTCCGCATCTCCATGGATGATCAGGGTGGGAACAGAGACATTTTTAAGTTCCTTTCTAAAATCTGTCCCGGCCCAAGCCTCCGCTGCTTTAATAGTTGCAATGGGAGAGGCATGAGAAGCTACTGAGAAATCAAAATCCAGATTTGCCTGACTCAATCCCTCCGTATCTTTCTCATAGTTATAGAAGTTCTTGTGAAAATCCCTCAGGAAGCCAATACGATTAGTCTTCAGAATTTCGAGGATCCCATCCAAGTCCTTTTGCGGCACGCCATCTGGATTATCCTGCTTTTGTGCTACAAGGGGAATGATCGAAGCGATCAATGCAGCTTTTGAGATTCGGTCTGCACCAAATTCAGTAAAGTATCTGACCACTTCTCCCCCACCCATGCTAAATCCGACTAAGGTAACCTCCCTCAGATCAAGGTGAAGAATAAGTTGTCTCAAGTCTCCGGCCAGAGAAGTGTAGTCATACCCTTCCCAAGGCTGGGAGGATTTACCAAAACCTCGACGATCGTATGCAATCACCCGAAATCCTTCCTCAACAAGTGTTCGGATCTGACCTTCCCAACTTTGGTGGCTCAGTGGCCAGCCGTGAATCAGAACTACTGGTTTTCCTTTCCCGTAGTCTTGGTAAAATAACCTCACGGGTTCATTTCCTTCTTTGTGCTTCAAAAACGGCATAACAAACAGCTTTTAGTTGATATTTGATTAATAAAATTCAAGCGTTAGAGGGTGAGGGTAAAAAAGTTCCTTCAATTACTTACTCCCTTCACGCCCTTTTTGTTGCCAATAGTTCCTATAAATTATTGAAGAACTTTGGATTACAGAATTCAGAAAATCTATTCTTTTATTGAGAGTTAGCTTTCATTTCAATCCCAATTGAGCATTGGAAATTCAGTTTTATCATTTTGCTGGTCAAAAGGATGTTACCCTTTATCCAAAAAAATCAGGAAAGACTTCCCAACTGTTGCTATCCCTGTTCAGAAAAATTCAGTGATTCTGAAGTTTGAAAGGCCGTTTCTTCTTTTTCTGCTATTTTTGCACCTTCGAAAAACCCCTGAGTATGTCTATTGCCAGCAAATATGATCCGGCCCAAGCCGAGGCCAAGTGGTACGCTTACTGGATGGAGCACAAGCTTTTCTCCTCTAAGATTGATCACAGCAAGGAACCGTACACCATTGTCATTCCTCCGCCAAACGTCACAGGCGTGCTCCACATGGGACACATGCTGAACAATACTATCCAAGATGTACTTATCCGCCGGGCAAGAATGCAGGGAAAAAATGCCTGCTGGGTACCGGGGACGGATCACGCTTCCATCGCCACGGAGGCCAAGGTAGTGAACATGCTCAAGGAAATGGGAATAGACAAAAAATCCATTTCACGAGAGGAATTCTTGAAGTATGCCTGGGAATGGAAAGAAAAATACGGAGGAATTATCCTCGAGCAACTGAAAAAACTCGGTGCTTCCTGCGACTGGGATAGGACTGCTTTCACGATGGACCCGGGATTGATTGATGCCGTCCTTTCTGTTTTTGTGGATCTGCACAAAAAAGGCAAAATCTACCGAGGTATCCGCATGGTCAATTGGGATCCAAAAGGACAAACTGCCCTTTCGGATGACGAAGTGATCATGAAAGAAATCGCTTCGAAGCTTTACTACATCAAATATAAAATTGAAGGAACTGAAGACCAGTTTTTGACCATCGCCACCACCCGACCTGAAACCATCATGGCGGATGTGGCTATCTGTATCAACCCCAACGATCCTCGCTTCACTCACCTCAAAGGCAAAAAAGCGCTCATTCCGTTGATCAACCGGGCCATTCCGATCATTGAAGATGAGTATGTCGACATGGAGTTTGGGACCGGTTGTCTTAAAGTGACCCCTGCCCATGACATCAATGATTATGAACTGGGTGTAAAACACAAACTGGAAGTTATTGACATCCTCAATGACAATGGAACCCTTAATGAAAAAGCACAGATCCTCGTGGGTGAGGATCGCTTCATTGCCCGAAAGAAAATCGGAAAGCTTCTCGATGAGGCCGGGCAACTGGAAAAAATCGAAGATTACAAATCCAATGTTGGTCACTCCGAGCGAACCGATGCGGTCATCGAACCGAAGCTTTCCTTGCAGTGGTTCCTGAAAATGGAGGACATCACCAAGCCAGCCTTAAGCGCTGTGATGGATGATGTGATCCAACTTTATCCACCAAAGTTCAAGAACATGTATCGCTCCTGGATGGAGAATGTACGCGACTGGTGCATTTCCCGCCAACTTTGGTGGGGACATCGAATTCCTGCCTATTACCTTCCAAATGGGGAGTATGTAGTTGCCAAATCCGCGGAGGAGGCTTTGACTCAAGCAAATTCCCAATTCAACACCAACTACAGTCTCTCTGATCTTAAGCAGGACGAAGATGTATTGGACACTTGGTTTAGCGCCTGGTTGTGGCCGATTTCTGTATTTGACACTGATATTTTTACTACAGGCAAACCAAATGAAGAACTGAAATATTACTACCCAACCAATGACCTAGTAACTGCTCCGGAGATTCTGTTTTTCTGGGTGGCAAGAATGATCATTGCTGGTTATGAATACACGGGCGAAAAACCCTTCAAAAATGTCTATCTCACAGGGATTGTTCGTGACAAACTGGGCCGAAAAATGTCTAAGTCTTTGGGCAATTCCCCGGATCCATTGGAACTGATCACACAGTATGGAGCTGACGGCGTGAGAACAGGGATGCTATTCTCCTCCCCTGCCGGAAATGATTTGCCATATGATGACAAGCTGGTCGAGCAAGGGAGAAACTTTGCGAACAAGATCTGGAATGCCTTTAGATTAGTCAAAGGCTGGGAAATCGATCCGAAATTAGACGGATCTGCGAATACTTCCAGCATCGAATGGATTGAAAACCGATTCAACCAAAGCTTGACCGAGATCAATGAACACTTTGAGAAATTCCGAATATCTGATGCCTTGATGTCGACTTATAAACTGGTATGGGACGACTTCTGCTCTTGGTATCTGGAAATGATCAAACCAGCCTATCAGCATCCGATCGACCAAGTGACATATGATCGGACGATTCAGATTTTCGAAAAAATCCTGAAGATTCTCCATCCTTTCATGCCTTTCATAACGGAGGAACTTTGGCATCAGATTAAGGAGAGAAGTGTGGAAGAATCCCTGATTTTGGCTTCTTGGCCAGAAGCAGGAGCTTTCGAAACCAAGATCATCGAGGAAGCCGCTCAGGTTTTTGAGGTTGTTTCTCAGGTCAGAAATCTGAGAGCATCCAAGGGAATGTCTCCAAAGGAAGCTTTGGATCTGAGCATCAATGCCAAAAACCCGGAACTCTATGGCCGATTTGAGTCCGTATTGACCAAGCTGGCCAATTTGTCTTCACTGAGTTTTGCAGAAAAAGTAGACAATGCGATGAGCTTCGTAGTGAAATCAGATGAATGTTTTATTCCGATGGGTGATTCCATCAACATTGAGGAGGAAAAAGAAAACATTCGAAAAGACCTGGAATATACCCGGGGATTCCTGAATTCGGTGATGAAAAAACTCAGCAACGAGCGTTTTGTAGCGGGTGCCCCAGCTCAGGTACTCGAAATGGAGCGAAAAAAACAGGCTGACGCAGAAGCAAAAATCAAGGCTTTGGAAGAAAGCCTTGCGAAGTTTGGGTGATAGAGAATTATGAATTGAAAACTGAGAATTGATCATTTTAAATGTTCAATTTTCAAAAACTTAGAAATTTGGAACATAAAAAAGGCTAATCCAGAGCTGGATTAGCCTTTTGCATTAGGACTTGTTGAAAATTATAAAAGCGGATCTCCTCCTCTTCGTAGATCAGACTGTCTTTCACCACGATGATCTCTTTCTAAGAATCCATCACCGAATTCTCTGTCTCGAATAGTGTTTGATTCCAAATCAAATCGGTCACCTTCGTCTAGAAAGATCCTGTTCTGACGGTCATATCGGCCATTCAGACTTCGAGACTCTTCACTATAATAGGTACGCATGGAATGAAGAAATTCCGGCTGCGGGCCGGAGGGCCAATTGCTGTCATCAAATCCGGGAGCGTTTTCTAAGGTCTCTTTTGACTCTTTTACGATTACGACGTCTTCCTGAGCAGTGTTGAATTCAAAAGATTCAAAAGGTAAAGCCAGAAGTTTTGAACCGAGATTCAAAAATCCCTCGTCAACTTTTAGAACCACATAATCAACTTCACCCGTGGATGTATTGATCATAAATTCTTTAATAGAACCGACAGATTCATCCCGAGGTGTTTTTACTGTGCATGAAGTTGCAGTAGAGCAACTGATCTGCGAATGATGTGAGGTAGTCATTTTGTAGTGGGTTTAGTGAATAATTTATTTGATACACTTTATCCCAGATTTGTGCCAAGTGAAAAATCGCCGATTGTGGCTTGTTAAGGTCAATTCCAATATTTCCCATGGTAGAGCAACTCCACAGTTCGTGGCAATCAATTCCCTTTTGCTTAAACCATTGGTTTTTGGCCATAGAGTAATTTTCCATTGAGGAGGAAAAAAAAGAGTCGAGTGATCCGGATTTTTTTAAAAAGAGCAATCGGGATTTTGATTACCAAACAAATATTTTTTTCGAAAATCCTAAGACCAACATCGAGTTGAGGCTTTTACTATTTTCGGCTAACTTAATTCAATGAATCAAGACATCCGCTGGGACCAAAGGCTCAACAACTATGCAAAAGCTCTTTTGCAACTGGAAAACGCAATTTTACTTTCTAAAGAAAGGAGACTTTCAGATTTAAAGAAACAAGGTTTGATTCAAGGTGATAACATCAGTTTAACTGAGCTTTTGAAAATAGAAAATGAACTAGATGACTTACTGCTCCCTTATCAAATTGACCTTTCAATTTTAAAAAAAATTGACAACTCAGATCTTCTCGATCATATCAGAAGAGTGGGAAAAGTCTTTTTTGAAAAGAAAAAAGATTCCTCATCAATCTTTTGAGTTCAGTTATTTAAGATCTTCAATACCTCCAAACGATCAAAGACCGAGTAATTAGGGGATTCTTTGATGTCTATATTTTAGAGTTCCCGAATCTTAATCTCCCGAAACATCACCCCCTGCCCTTCACTCTGCAATCCTATGTATCCGGATTTTAAAGGAGTTCCGTCCACTTTAATTTTCGGATCAAAACGATTGGCAACTCCGCCTCCGATTTGAGGTTTGCTGTAAGTCAATACAGTATCCCCATTTACCAAATGATGGACGATAGAATCTCCATACACGATTAGCTCTGCCTTAACCCACTCGTTCCATTTGAAAGTTGGGGAAGAGGAATTGATGCAGTGGCGTGGGTCAATTTTTCCATCAAAAACAACGTCAGTTCCCGGACTACACATATTGCCGGTTGGGCGAGCAACTCCTTCCTTTTCCTCAGCCAGCATCTGATACTCTACTGAAATCGGCCAATCCTGCTCTTTCAAAATCGTCTCCGGCGCTTGGGAATGATACATGATTCCTGAATTGCGGTAGGTATAACTTGCCGCATCCTTTAGCCATTGATCCGTAAATCGATATTCCCATTTCAAATGGAAAGATGAATAGGGCTTTTCGTAGAAAAGATGTCCATATCGATCTTCAAAAGCGCCATAATCGTCATAGTTCACTTCTATGGCCCCGTCTTTTACCTTAAAAGTATTTGCATAATTTTCTCCTGCCTCGTGGTGATGAATCTTGGGTACCCAGCCTTTCAGATTCCTTCCGTTGAAAATGACTTTCCACTTGGATTTTTCCTGCGAATTCTCTGTCCCAACTTTATCCAAAACGATAAATGAAAAAGATAGAATGGCCAAAATGGAAATTGAAGTTTTTACAAAAATATGCATGGTGGGTTTAGTATTAAGAATTAGCAAATTCAGGATTTTCGGACAAAATCAAAGGCTCCCTTTTTAATTTTTACTTCAATTAATGCAGGGTTTCCTCTCAGCTCCCCATCAATCTGAAAGTTAGCGTGATCCAAATTATAAATCTTGCATGATTTGACGGACCAAGTTCTTACTGCTGGTTTCTCTTGGTTTTCGCCGGTAATCAATCCTTTGGTAATGGAAATAAAGTCCCCGGGAGATTTCATTTCCACTGCAATAATTTCAAATTTACCATCGTCAATACTTCCTTCAGTATTGATGATAGCCCCAGTCCCATACTCTTCACCATTTGCGATGACCAGCATTTTGGCTTCCAATTCAATGGATTCCCCGGGCATTTCAAGCCTGTAGCGACTGGAAACGGTAGAAAATGCTTCAGAAATGGAGCTTTTGATATAACCCAACATACCTCTGGAATCCCCCTGCTCAAACTTGTGAATCATACTGGCGTTGAATCCAAAATCCGCCAAATGAAGACAGAGTTCATCTCCGATCAGGATTGCATCCATCTGAAAGGTCTCCAACTTTCGCAATGCTTCTAAACCGTCCTCCATATTTCCGATTCCCAGGCATTTTGCCAGTCCGTTTGCTGATCCAAGAGGAAGAATGGCTAACAGAATTCTGGAGGGTAAACATGAAGTGGTCAATTTAACTGTGCCATCTCCCCCAGCAATGATCACTAAGCTAGGTTTGATTTGGGTTAAAAAATCTTTAAGTCTATCCGTAACATCCTCTCCCAAAATATCAAAATCATAAATCTCAAAACCCTCTAAATGTAAATGTACTCGCTCCAGCACTTCCTCTTTAGATAAATTATTATCTCCAGAAGTGGGATTATAGACCAAAACTGCTTTGTTAATCATAAAATTATAGTTGGGTAATTTGAGCTAAAACTTCCATAGCTTCTTCAGTATTTTTTACAAAATGGAAATTTGGGATTTTCTTCAAGCGGTCCCTTCGATCCGTTTCCTCATGCGAAGGATTAACAATCCGAATAAATATTGATCTAATCCGCCCCGGAAATTCTTGAACAACCTCCTCGTAAATCTCAGGATCATGCTGCCCACTATCCCCAATCAAATGGAACACCATGCTTGGAAACATATTCAAGACCATGCGAATTTTCTCCATTTTGTGGTCGTGACTCCCACCGCCAGACTTCCAGATATTTTTGAGGTTGATATGGTTATCCTTTAGCAAAATGGGTCCGATAGGAATATTTCGGTAGGCCAAAAAATCTTTGATCAAATCATGTAGGGACCAGTCACTGCTCGAAACATAAAAAATGGGGTACGCTCCGTTTTTGGTGAGCTTTTTATAAAATTCTGAAACCCCCGGAAGTGGTCTTCGCGTGTAGGCATTTTTGGAAATGGATAGCCAAAATTTCTTTCCAATTTTCGTCGCATGGGAAATCAGAACTGTATCATCGATGTCAGAAATAACTCCGATAGGTGAATGGATCCTATCTATTTTGAGTTTTTGATTTTTAATTTCCAACTCATCACTTTCTTCAAAAATTCTGAAATGAACGCATTCAATTTCTGGATTTTGGTCCCCAAATGATTTTTCAAAAACCCCATCTTGATTACTTTCCACCACAAACTCCTCTGAGCCAATTGAAATTTTGACCTTCATATTTGGAATCCCAACGACGGAATATCGTCTGATGGTAGCCAAAATATTTTTAGCCCAATTATTTTTCGCCAAAGGACGACTTTGTTTGTAAGCGGAAATTACGCGCCCTTTTACAAAGATTTCATTCCCGTTTCCAAATGCTAAAAATGGCTCAACTTCAATCGAATCCAGCTTTCCTATCCACTTTGAAACGATTTTGGTTATTGCCATAAAAAGATTGGATTTTTTATTTAGATAAATAGGTCTGAGGTATTGCCTCTTAACCTTGGATTTGCAACAGATTTAATGACTCCAATCATACCCATCGATTTGCTCCAGACAAGCTTTAAGTAAAGCAATGGAATCTGCGATGTCTTTTTTGTGCGCCATCTCAATAACTTGATGCAAATGTCGTGTCGGAATTGAAATCGCCCCGGCAATTGCACCTTGCTTGCCCATCCGCTGAACTCCGGCAGTGTCTGTCCCACCGGCAGTCAGGATCTCAGGTTGCCAGGAGATGGCTTCTTTTGTGGCGGTTTGCTTCATGAATTCTACCATCCGATAATCACAGATCGTACTGGCATCCATGATTTTGATGGCAGTTCCTTTTCCCAATTCGGTCACTTTCTCATATGGCAAGGCTCCCGGCACATCAAAGGCGATGGTGGTATCCAGCGCAATTCCAAAGTCAGGATTGATGCTGTGGGCAGCGACATTTGCTCCGCGTATTCCGACTTCCTCCTGCACAGTAAACGTAGCATAGACATCGTAAGCAGGGTTTTCCAGCTGTTTCAAAGTTTCGATTAGGATGAATACTGCAACCCTGTTGTCGATCGATTTGCAGTTGACACAATCTCCCATTTCGATCAGTTCTCTGTCACGAGTCACCGGATCACCGATCGAAATGAATTTTTCAACCTCTTCTTTTGGCATACCCAAGTCGATAAAAAAATCAGTGGTTTTGGGAAGTTTGGCTCTTTCCTCGACTGACATCACATGTATCGGCTTGCTGCCCATCACTCCGACCAAGTCCTTTTTCCCATGAACAATCACTCGCTGGGCGGTCAAGGTTTTTGGATCAAATCCACCCAGGGTATGAAATCTCAGAAATCCCTGTTCATCGATATGAGTGACGATAAAACCGATTTCGTCCAAGTGGGCAGCAACCATCACACGCTTTCCGTCAGGATTTCTGTTTCCCTTTTTGATGGCTATTACACTTCCCAGGTTATCGGTTTTCACCTCATCCGCCAAAGGGGTGACCAATTCCAATACAAGATCTCTTACACGCTTTTCAAAACCCGGAGC
>DATIAI010000012.1:0-6246 GCA_035458065.1 Algoriphagus sp.
AGAGACGATTCGGTTGATTTCATTTTGGGCAAATTCATTCATCACTCCACCCCGCTCGATGAAATCCTGAGTCAGATCGTCCCGCACTTCACCAGGTGTTTGCCCACTTCGGGGATTGATGGACGCATTCATATTCAGCGAAGCATTCCTAATCATTCCAATTCCCTGACCATTTGACCAAGCGAATTGGTTGATCCTTTGATAGGAATTAGTTCCGTTTTCCAATTCGGTGGTTTGAACAGCATAAGGATCAATGTTGCTGGTCAGGTTGACTGAGAGTTTACGGTCAAAAAAGCTAGTTCTGGCAGAAATCTGGAAGGGTGAAAGCTGAAAGGAATCAGCTGCAAAATTGTAAGCAGTATTGATATTGAAGGATTCAAGTAGCGGGATTTTCTTCGTGGCATTTTCCGTGGTACTGTCTTTAGTATCCAAAACTTTCGCTTCCAAAACATTTCGGAGACCTAAACTCAAGGCTCTTGATTCACCCAAAGGTGCACCGCCGTATACAAATCCCTGATGTCTGGAGAACCGTTGGACCCGTCCGCTGTTGTCCACCTGAACTTCCTGAAAATAGCCAAAAGCGGGATCAGAAAAATCAGGGGTATAATTGAATCCAAAAGTCGGTGCGATGTGATGTCGTATGGTTTGGATTTTACTGCTTGGTTTGAAATTGTAAAAACCATAGAAGTTGGTATTCATCGCAAATGAACTGTTGTAAAATCCTATGCGGTTAAATCCGTCTTCGACGATTCTGTCCACCCGCTCTTCGGTGGGATTGTAGTAATAATTGATCCGCTGCAAGTACCAGAGTTCATTGTAATTGATTGAGGCGGTTCCCGTGAAATAATTGAAAAGTGTAAAGTTTGAAGAAAGCGGAATAGTGTTTCTGGCTCCGTTATTGGCATTTTTGAAAAGCAAGCTCATGTTGTCCAAGTTGAAAGGGATGGTCGTCGGACCAGTGCCTATCTCAGGATTGTTGACTCCAAATTGCTGCTGAACACGGTTGGAAATCGTGTTTTGCATGTTAAAATTCCAAGCGACGTTTAAGGTTTTGAGCGGCTCGAATTTCACATTTCTGAACGGATTTTGCCGGTTCATATTCACTGCTATGGTCGGTAAGTCCAACCTTACCTCACCGGTTTGAACACTTTGTGAATGCCTGAAATTTGCAGACATCGTAAACGGTGTCCCAGAGAAAGTCTTCGAAAAGGTAACGTTGGAGTTCAGATCTGCCGTGACATTATTGGTGAAGTTGTTTTGACTTGCCACATTATTAAAGTAGCTGGTCGATCCGGCATTTACAGAAGCCGAAAACCGGCTAGTTCCACGGCTCACCGGCGTATGATTCCACTGAACCCGAAAGGTATTGTAGTTCACCGGATTGAGTTCTGTTTCAGGACTTTTAAACTTTTGGAAGTCGATATTAAATCCCCCACTAAATCGATAGCGCTTGGTGTAAATGGCCTGGGATTTCAGTCCCCAACCACCTTTGGAATAGATATCCCCTGTGACTCTTGCGTGGATGTAGTCATTGAAGGCGAAGTAATAGCCCAAATCCTGCAGGAAAATACCCCGAACTTGCTCCTTCCCATATCGGGGGAAAATCACTCCTGAAGCTTTCTCCTCCGGAGTATCGGGGATCAATCCAAAAGGTAGTCCAAGAGGGGTCGGGATTCCATTAAAGTAGAGATTGAAAGGGCCTGACACGACCTGCTTGCCTTGAATAGACTTAATTTTTGAGGATGAAATATGCCAATGCGGCTCGGTCAGTTTACAAGTAGTATAATAGCCGTGGTCGAGATAGATGCTGCCATCATCATCTTTTTTGATGGTTTCTCCACGCAGGACTCCGTCCTGTTGCTCCGTCACCACGTCTTTGATGATCGCTTTTTGGGTTTTGAAGTTGTACCTCATTTCCTTGCGGATCTCGTAGGATGTACCTTGGTCGGTGAAAAAGGGATTACCGGAAATTGCCCCCAAACTGTCCGTAACACCAGTCGCATAGAGTTCGGAATTTTTCCAGTCGATGACAATCCGATCCGCCTCGAGTTTCATCTCACCATATTCAAACCAGGCATTTTTATAGAGGTAAACCTTGTTTTCAGCAAAATCAGTAATGATACTATCTTCAGCGAAATAAAGAATATCTGTTTGAATATCGCTTGTGGGCATCATTTTTGCCGAATCCAAATTGATCAAAGTGTCTTGCCTTACAGCAAGTGAATCAGCAAGAAGGTTACGGGATGGTGGAGTCAAGGTGTCCGGAGCGATCAGGACTCTTTCACGCGGAGGCTGAGCAGGTCGCTGCGCCGATGCCATTTGCGGGAAAATCCAAAGCCCTGAAATAATTAAAAAAAGGATTCTAAAACCCGACACTGCTGCTTGCGCTTTGTTTAATTTGGATGAAAATTTGCGTAAAGTTAATTCGATTGCCCTCATGGAACGGTTCAATAACAAAAAAATTCTCTTAAGTTTTCTTATTGCTATTCCCTTTTTCTTCGGTGGATTTATCCCCAATGAAACGATGATGCCAGCTTTTCGGATGAAAAAAATCGTTTTGGATGCTGGTCATGGTGGAAGTGATCCCGGAAATATCGGTTCAAAGGTCCGGGAAAAAGACATTAACCTAGCTGTCACTCTGCTGGTTGGCAAATACATCAAGGAAAATATGCCTGATGTGGAAGTGATCTACACCCGAGACGATGACAGCTTTCCTACACTGAAACAAAGACCGAATATTGCCAATGTGAATAAGGCAGATTTATTTGTTTCGATCCATTCCAACTCTGCGACTAACAGATCTGCATTCGGGACCGAGACTTTTGTGATGGGAAACAAGCATTTTGAAGCCAATTTTGATATTGTAAAAAAGGAAAACTCTGTGATTCTCCTGGAAGAAAATTACGAGGAGGAATATGAGGGATTCGATCCGACTTCGCCTGAATCCTATATGATGTTTAACCTGATGCAAAAAGCCTACATAGGAAATAGCATTACACTCGCAGATCACATCGAGACTCAATTTAGAGACCGAGTGGGAAGAAAAAGCCGCGGAGTGAAGCAGGGTCCGTTTTATGTGCTTTGGACTCCTTCCATGCCAAGTGTCTTGGTGGAATTGGGCTTTTTGTCAAATACCGAAGAAGAAAAATTCCTCATGAGCCAAGCCGGCAAAGAATACATGGCATCTGCGATTTACCGCTCGATCAAAGACTACAAAGAACAAATAGAAATCAATTAATTTTCTTTCTGATTCTAAAGCATTTAAGCCCTTTTCTGCGAAGAGAAGGGCTTTTCTGTATCTTAGCTTTCAAACTTCCCAAGGAACGATGAAGTTTGACTCTATATAAACCCAAATTGACTAAAGCTCTCCGGAATGGAAAAAACAACCCCAACCTTGCAGGATTTACTTGATCAGCTAAAGCGAAAAACCGAAGAGGTGAGACTTGGCGGAGGACAGTTGAGAATAGATTCCGAGCATCAGAAAGGAAAGCTTACCGCTAGAGAACGGATTGATTACCTGATTGATAAAGAATCTCGATTTTTGGAAATCGGTACTTTTGCAGCAGATGGATTGTATGAAGAGGAGGGTGGTTGTCCTTCTGCCGGGGTGGTCACCGGATTGGGATATGTGAGTGGGAGAATGTGTGTGATTGTGGCCAATGACGCCACCGTGAAAGCCGGAGCATGGTTTCCGATGACAGCAAAAAAGAACTTACGTGCCCAGGAAATCGCCATGGAAAATTACCTGCCGATCATTTATTTGGTCGATAGTGCCGGAGTTTTTCTTCCGATGCAAAATGAAATTTTCCCGGACAAGGAGCACTTTGGGCGTCAGTTTCGCAACAATGCAAAAATGTCGGCCATGGGAATTGTGCAGGTGGCGGCAATCATGGGAAGCTGTGTGGCAGGAGGTGCTTACCTTCCTATTATGTCTGACGAAGCTTTGATTGTGGACAAAACCGGATCGATTTTCCTGGCTGGATCTTACTTGGTCAAAGCAGCAATCGGAGAAAATGTCGACAATGAAACACTAGGAGGAGCGACTACACATTGTGAAATTTCCGGAGTGACCGATAATAAATTTGATTCGGATCAGGATTGTCTGGATGCCATCCGAAAGATTTTTTCCACTCTGGGAGAAAATCAAAAGGCAGGTTTTGACCGAATTGAGCAGAAGGCGGCTGGTATTTCTGGAGAAAGGTTATTGGAGATTTTTCCATCTGAAAGGGTGAAGCCTTATGATATGCTGGAAGTGATTTCCGGAATAGTAGATGGTGGTGAGTTGGATGAATACAAAAAAGATTATGGTAAAACTCTGATTTGCGGGACGGCGAGAATTGAAGGCTGGGCTGTTGGAATCATCGCCAATCAGCGGAAAATCGTAAAAACAGCCAAAGGCGAGATGCAAATGGGAGGAGTGATCTATTCCGATTCTGCCGATAAGGCCGCAAGGTTTATTATGAATTGCAATCAGAGAAAGATTCCTCTGGTTTTCCTGCAGGATGTGAGCGGTTTTATGGTGGGATCCAAAGCTGAGCATGGCGGCATCATCAAAGACGGAGCGAAAATGGTGAATGCCATGGCCAATTCGGTAGTTCCGAAATTCACGATTATCCTGGGAAATTCTTACGGCGCTGGGAATTACGCCATGTGCGGCAAAGCTTACGATCCGCGCCTGATTTTTTCGTGGCCAACCGCTCAAATGGCGGTAATGTCTGGAGCTTCTGCTGCCAAAACTTTGCTTCAAATCAAAGTTGCCTCTCTTAAGAAAACCGGAAAATTGATTTCTCAGGAAGATGAGGACCAGCTGCTGGATGAAATCACCTCCAAATACAACGAAGAGCTGAGCCCATACTATGCTGCAGCACGGCTTTGGGTAGATGACGTTATTGATCCTAGAGATACCCGAAAGGTAATTAGCATGGGAATTGAAGCAGCAAATCACGCACAGATTACAGAAAGATTTAACGTCGGTGTGATCCAGACCTGATCCTTTTTATTAACTTAAAGAAAGCCAAAAAAACAAGCATGAGTGAACTGACCCCTGCACAGTTGGACGCTTTAGTATCCCTGCTGGATGATCCGGATTTAGAAGTCAAGAATCACGTTCGGGACAAAATCATCTCGTTGGGAGCTGAGATTATCCCTTTTTTGGAGCAAAAGTGGGAGAACAGTTTCAACCCGGAAGTCCAAAAGGAAATCGAGGAACTGGTTCATGATTTACAGTTTTCTTTGGTGAAAAGCCGCTTGGCCGAATGGAGAGATACGGAGGATCGGGATTTGTTGACCGGACTTTGGATACTCAACACTTACCAATATCCTGATTTGGATTTTGCCAAGCTGAATGCTGAGATGCATCAGATTTACTTTGAGGTCTGGACTTCTTTCAAAAATGACCTTCAGCCTTACGATCAGATTCGGATCATCAATAATGTGCTGTTCAATACTCTTCGATTTTCTGCCAATACCAAGAATTTCCATTCTCCTGCTAACAGCATGCTTTCCTCTGTTTTGGACACCAAAAAAGGAAACCCGATCAGTTTATGCTCTATTTATTTGTTGGTGGCCAAAAAATTGGGATTACCGATTTACGGAGTCAATCTGCCCAATCTTTTTGTCCTCACTTACAAGTCGGCAGACATCACATTTTACATCAATGCTTTCAACAAAGGCCTGATTTTTAGCAGACAGGATATCTTCAATTACCTGGAGCATTTGAAAATTGAACCCAAGGAAAACTTTTTTGAGCCTTGCGCGCATTTGGATATCATTCTCAGATCATTGAGAAATCTGGGGAATGCTTTTGAAAAGCTGGGTGAAGCCAATAAAGTCGAGGAAGTAAGAGAGATGATCGCGATTCTCGAAAATCAATAAGTTCGGACGTTACAACCAACGGCTCTAACTTGACCCGGAGTGGTGGATTCTCCTCTCAAAATCTGGTTCAAAGCACGTTCGAGGTACCGTTCACTCACAGCAGATTCAGCTTGTGGATTGTTGTCGATTGCCCCCCGGTAAAGGATTTCAAGACCGTTGTCACCTTTTACCAACACGATGACTTCCGGGATTTTCGTTACGTTAAAAAGCTTGGTCCAAGCCTGCCCGGGATCGATGAGATAGGCCATGTTGAGGCCGCTTTGGTCGATATAGTTACGTAGTGGAAGTTGGTCAGCATCGGTATTTCCAACTTCCGGATTTACCATAGCAAAGGCAAATCCCTGATTTTGGAATGTTGTTTTCAGGGCTTTA
>DATIAI010000013.1:0-2138 GCA_035458065.1 Algoriphagus sp.
TGTTCACAAAAAAATATTTCAACATGATCTCTGTAAACGCCTCCAAATGTTGCCGGACTGTCCCATTCCCATTTATTTTCAAATTTCAATTGCTCGATAAAATAAGCGATGCTCTTTGAAACATCCGTGGAATAAAGGATCGGAATTGCCTTGTCAAATTTCATGGTCATATGCTTTAGATGTTACAAGCTTTGTCAAAACTGGAAAGGTACAAAGTTTTGGAGGTCGGCCTGAATTACCTGCCACCTTTCAGGCTTGACAAAGTGGGGACAATTGAATTCGGTCCGCCTGGCTAACTGAAGCTAAATTCATGAAAAATTTGATGATTCTTTCTGCATAGAAGCCAAATTGAAAATCAAAAAGTTGAATCACGGCTTTCTTTAGCTTTCTTTTTAACAAACCCCAAGTTGTACGTTCTCCCTTCTTTTTCCTGTGTCAAACTGCATACTTTTCCCTATCAACCCGAGTTGTTAAAATCGACTAAAATTTTCCTATAAATACTTTGAAATACAAAGTGAGAAATTAAACTTTGTATTTCAAAGTACTTTTTACTCTTTGAAAAAACTCAGCAGTATGAAAATTTCAAGGACCAAATTCGTCATTACCTTCCTCGTTTCGGCGTTTGCCTTCCAATTTCTCTCTAATTCAGTATTGGGCCCTGAAGTCGGGCTATTTCCCGGCGACGGCGAGTGGTTCCCGGGAGCTGAATCACCAATAGGCTGGAAAAACACCATAGCCACAATAATATATCCTCTCAAATTTGTATTGATAGAGCCCTTGTCATTTTTGGCTCAAGATCCTGATCCGGCGCCCCCTGTTTTGGTTGTTGCGTTTGCTTCCTACTGGACTGTCCTCGCATTAGTTATTCATTATCTCCTCAGCAAATTAATCACTCGAAAGAATGCATGAGCTCCGACTGGACCGGCTTTTTCTGGTATAGGTTGTTTAAAAAGTCTGGAGTAAATCCACCAAAAAAGGTCGGTGTTACCCCAATAAAAGACCGATATGACTAGAATCAAAGAACTATACTACGAGGCAAAGTCCGACAAATGGGTTAAGGGATTTGCTGTTTTTTGCCGAATTGCTTTGGCGGCAAGCTTTATTCCGGCAGGCTTTGTCAAAATCATGGGCGAACGATTCGCTGCGGGCTTGCCTTCCAATAACCCATTGGGACATTACTTGGATGCTTTTCATATAACCGGATACTACTACACCTTTGTTGGAGTTGCACAAATCATAATTGCTATTTTATTACTGATCCCGAGAACCTCCCTTTTAGGTGCGATGATGTATTTTCCCATGATCCTCAATATTTGTGTGCTGACTTATGCTACCCGATTTGCAGGTACCCGGATCAACACGATGATGCTGATGGCAAGCCTGTTTTTATTATTTTGGGATTACGACCGCCTAAAACACATTTTGCCGTTTAAGCAGCCCAAAAAGGTTCCTTTTGTTTCAAAAAATCCTTTGGGTATTCGCCTTAGGATTATGTTTTTTGGAAGTTCCATCGCAATCCTGGCTTTTATCATAATCGGTACTTTCTATTTATTTGAGATAGGGCCGGGTAACTCTGAAGCTGAATGCAGAAGTCAATGCTTTTCCAGCAAAAACCCTGAGGCTTGCGAATCCTTTTGCGACTGCATTTATTATCAGGGTCAACCGTTGAATAGTTGCCTGGCAGCCTACGAAACAGCAAAAGTGCAATAGCTAAGCCTTGTCTCAAGCTCCCGATTGGACATTACTTTAAAGCAAAAAAGGCTTCCATTTTGAAAAAGAATAGAAAGTCGTTGTAACCTGAATGATATTAATATCCTGTTTTTGGGATGACGTTAAAAATTCCTCACTCCCCAACCAACTTTTCATAAATACATCCAAAAAGTCAAAAAACTATGATCGTCTCACAACATACGACTTGCTAGCTTCTCCCTCCAAATTGGCCTACGAGTTATGCTCAACCGGCGATCAAGTGGGCAAACTCCTGTCCGAACAGCCAGACAATATGGGAGAGCCCGCCTCCTATTTCTTTGCAAATGCCTACTTGCTTGTTTTTGGGAAATAATAAACGAAATAGGTACTTACCCTCTCAAGCAGGCTATGAAGATGGCGATGATCGGAAAGAGCGGTATACCTGACGC
>DATIAI010000014.1:0-3520 GCA_035458065.1 Algoriphagus sp.
GGAAAATTGGGTCCAAGTTTCGCCAGCGTCAGCAGTAACCAAAGCTAAACCATCCTCACCTGCAATAAAGCCAAATTGCTCGCCAAAGAAATCAATGGAGTTTAAGGTTTTGGTAGTGCCGGATTCAATCTTTCTCCAGGTTTTAGCTTTGTCTTCCGTTTTAAGGATTATCCCGCCGTCCCCAACTACCAAAGCCCTAGTGGTATCAATTTTCGCGAGTGCATTCAAATCTTCATCTGTAACTTTTGGAATGGTTTCCCAAACTCCACCACCAAAACTCCAGCTAATCTGGCCTTTGTCACCTATAGCAAGACCATATCCAAAATCAAAAAAGAGAATAGCGTTGAGATTTTCAGTGGTATTGGACTTGATTGTTTGATCCCAAGTCTCACCTGAGTCAGATGATCGGGAAATGTATCCCTGAGACCCAACAAGATATACGACGGAGGGGGCAAATAGGTAAAATCCTGAAATGACTCGATTTGCAGGATTGAAGACTGGGACCCAGCTTGTGCCTGAATTGCTGGTACGGTAGATTTTGCCTCCTTCTGATCCCGTATACCCGAAGGAAGTGTTCCAAAAATCCAGAGTTTGGACGAGGATAGGTTCAGGCAAATGTCTGCCCACTAAGGTAGTGGCGCCATTGCTCGTAACAAAGACGCTTCCATTCTCTCCTCCGATATAGCCTGTATTTAGATTTTTGAAATCGGTACTGGTAAAGTTGTTACGGATTCCCGCAAATTTTTGGGCCCAACTGGTACCCGAATTACTGGAATTGGTAAGGTATCCGTCCTGGCCGATCGTAGAGACCAAGGCACTTTTGGGCTTGAAGGCGATATTTTTTGTATTTCTCGTATTGCTTGCCCCGAGACTGGGCTTGGCAAAGGTACTGCCTGAGTTGGCAGTTCTGATCACTGTGGCAAGATCCCCGACAGCCAAAACGATTCTCACGTCCAGTTGGCTTATGGCAACTTTTCTCAGTGTATTCGTGGTGGTCGAGTTTAATACCGACCAGGTAACTCCGCCGTCCTGGGTTTTGGCAAAAAAGCCATTTTCCCCAACAGTGTAGCCGATCAATTCATTTGAAAAAGCTATTCCCAAGAGGTCATTGTTTTGCCCAATCCCCGTGAGAGTCCAAGAATTTCCCCGGTCAAAGGATTTTAAAATTTTCCCCTCATCTGCGGCAACTAAAATTGAGTTTTCATTTAAAAAGGTGATGTCATTCAAATTGAGTGATGTTCCGCTTGGTACTTTTTTCCAGGTTTGCCCTGCGTCTAGGGAGTTTAGTATTTCTCCTTTTTCCCCTACAGCTATAAGTTGGCCAGTCGGGTTTTTGGCAATACTTAAAAGATTGTTTTGGGATCCCGAATCTTTTTTTACCCAACTTTTACCGGAATCAGATGACACGTAAATAATTCCATTTTCACCTACAGCTACTCCTTTGTTGGAATCAAGAAAGACGACGTCATAAAACCTCGAGTCAAATTCCTGCAATACCTCTTCCCAGGTCGTTCCCCCATCACTTGTCCGGATAATCAATCTTTCCCCAACAATGATTCCTTCCTGTAAATTGATCCAAGTAATAGATTCAAAATCAAGTCCCCAACTCTGCATTCGGGTCCAAGATTGGGCAAAAACTCCTATTGAGAATAGAAAGAATAAAAAGATAACAGACAAGAGTCTTTTCATATGATTATAATTGATTCTCAATGACCATATGGAACCTCGCAAGGTATCGGGGCATCTCTCAGTGTGGCTTGAGTAATGATCGATTTCATAGTTATGAAAATAAAATCTGGTCAATATGGGGAATTGGAAAATATAATAGTTTCATCAAGTATACAAGACACATTTTTAAGATAATCATTTGCTATATCTCCTATTCTGAAATAGCTTGATAAATTTATGGTTTAATTAATATGATCATGAAAAAGATAGTCCTTCCGGCTTTTACATTTTGTTTGATGCTGTCCTGTGGACCACAGGAACGGATTTCTAAAGAAACATTTGAGGAAGTGAACGAGGCGATGGAGGTGAAGCGGGTTACGGAGGTTGAAATCCTTGAGGAAGCTATGATTTGGGGAGATTCTATCACTACTGAAGCCCAAACCCAGCTGATGTCAAAACTTCAGAATGCCATTGCTGAAAATGGAACCGTGGGGGCTATTGAATTCTGTAATGTTCAGGCTTTACCAATTCTGCAGGAAATCAGTAATAAATATGAGGTGCAGATTCGCCGGGTATCCAATCGGTACCGAAATCCTGCCGATCTGCCAAATGAAGAAGAAAAGCCATTATTGGATGCATATGAATTTACAGCAGAAGGGAATGGAAAAAGTGATCCCAATATTCAGAAGTTTGAAAATGGAGAGGTATTCCTATATACCAAGCCAATTGTGATTCCGGGAGGATTATGCCTCAGCTGCCATGGGGAACCGGGAAAAGACATTGAGGAAAAAACACTTCAAAAATTGAACGAGCTCTACCCTCAAGATCAAGCAAAAAATCATAAACTCGGGGATTTGAGAGGAATGTGGTCGGTCCGAATACCAAAAAAAGAGGTAGTGAAGAGACTTTAAATCACCAGTAATTCCCTAATCCAATATTTTAAAATATGTCTTTCAGACACCAAACGAATAATCTTTTTATTAAGGATTGATGACTGATAGGTAAATAATTCCAACCTACCCAGCATATGTAAAAAATGACCTTGAAAATCCAAGGTTTAGCTTTTTCTTATAGTCCTATTTGAATCAAAGCAAAATTTCAATCACAAGCCTGAATAGTTTACATTTTTATAATAATTCCAAGAAAAATGATCAATTGGATGGTAAAACTATAATCATTTAAAGATACAAACTGACTACAAATTTAACTTCTTTCTTAATTACGGGCGAATATTTCCCTTACCGTTTATTAAAACAGCATAATACAGTCAGTTTTTGGCGACAAACAGTTATTAACTTAGGTTAAAAATGGTGGACATTGTGGTTTAATTTTCATTAACCCAAAACTGCCTATGAAAATCTCTACTCATGTGAGGCTATTCTGCCTGACATTCTTGATGTGCCTACTCTATTTAGGCACTGCACAGGCCCAGACCAGGGAGGTGTCTGGAGTTGTAATATCCGGCGAGGATAATCTTCCCCTTCCAGGGGTTTCCATCCTCCTAAGAGGTACCACAACAGGTACTGTAACTGATGTGGACGGTAAATTCAGAATTGCAGTAAATTCTGATCAATCCGTTTTAGTATTTTCTTTTATAGGTTTCCAAACTCAGGAAGTTGTCGTTGGTGCGCAAAGTGAACTCAGTATCACTCTCGGTCCTGACATGAAGTCACTTGAAGAAGTGATTGTCGTGGGTTATGGCGAACAGAAAAAGGAAACAATTACAGGTTCAGTGGCTACAGTGAAAGGCAAAGAGCTAGCACAATCTCCCTCTGTTAACTTATCCAACTCCATCGCAGGCCGTATGCCTGGTGTGGTTGCAGTCAACAGAAGCGGTGAGCCTGGCTATGAC
>DATIAI010000015.1:0-7058 GCA_035458065.1 Algoriphagus sp.
ATCAGGCGGGCCATCCGGTCTGGACTGGGCTTGGCCAGTGAGAAAAAGACCATAGTAACTGCAAAAATTACGGTGAATACAGGATTTTTATTCAGGAGCAATCCCACAGTTGCCAAAATGGAAACGACAAAAAGGATCAAAAAGCGCTGACTGGTAGCCTGGGTATAGATTTTCACTTTTTCCAAAAGCTCTGATTGTTGAAAACCGGCATTTATTTTTTTGTGAAAAATCACGTATTGAGCCACCAAAATCAAAGATGATGCAGTGGCCAAAATCCATTCTACGATCACCGGCAGTCTGGGCAGATCCCAGTCGACATTTCCGGAATTTTGATAGAGATAAACCATCCCAAAAGCCGGCAATGCAAGGATTAAAATAAGAACTGTAAGCCTTTCTGTTTTCCGGTAGATCAACCGGATTTCCTGTACGTCCAAAATTGTTGGGGGTTATTCAATGGTGATTTTGATGTCATCGGTCAATGGTCTTGACACGCAGCAAAGAACATAGCCAGCTGCCAGTTCTTTTTCACTCAATCCTGCATCTTCATCCATTTTCACCTGACCACTGAGTACTTTTCCACGGCACGCGGTACAAAGTCCACTTTGACAGCTATAGGGCATATTTAATCCTGCCTCCAGGCCCGATTCCAAAACAGTTTTACCCGGGCTGACTGTCACCAAGTGCTCCTCTCCTTCCAAAACAATGGTGACATCACGTGAAAGAATCCCTTTGTTGATTCCGGCGATCGCCTCTTCATGCGCCAAATGAGCTGCTGCTGAAAAGAAACTTTCCTGATGAATTCGTTCTTTATCCACTCCAAGTTCCTTCAATACCTCCTTGGCTGTATTCATGATCCCATCAGGTCCACACATGAAGTAAACCTCTTCGTAGCGCTGCTCATACTCTGCCTTTCCAAACAGTTCCTTGAGCAATGCATAAGAAAGCCGCCCCTTCAGACCAGTCCAATTTTCGGATGGCTGGCTAAGATTATGGATGATTTTAAGTCTGTCCGGATTGGCTTTTTCGAGCAGATTAAGTTGATTTTTGAAAATGATCTGCTCTTCATTGCGACTGCAATAGATCAAGGTAATAATGGAATCCGGCTCGTTGACAAGGGCTGTTTTGAGAATTCCCATGATCGGAGTGATGCCGCTTCCGCCTGCAATCAGAAAAAAATGCCTTCTGTTTTTGGAATGAAAATCAGTGGTAAAATGCCCCAAGGGTTTCAGGACATTGATGGTTTTTCCTGGGAAAATTTTTTCATTCAAATAATTGGAAAAAAGACCGGTCGGAACCTTTTTCACCGAGATTCCCGGAAAAGGATCAACAAACGGTGAGGTGCAAAGGCTATAAGATCTACGCTGCTCTTTGCCTTCAAAGTCCATCACCAAAGTCAAAAACTGACCCGGTTTGTAATCCAAAAACGGCTCCGGTTGCTCAAAATAAAGGGTTACTGTGTCTTCGGTTTCCCTGACTACCTCCCTAACTTTCAGTGGCAAATAAGGATTAACTTTTACTTCTTCTTTCTTCTTCTTGAATATATTGAACATCTGGAATTTTCTGGATTGTATTTCGGCTGCAAACTTAAACCTCAAGCCGGGATTTTTGTACACTGAGCCTTGGATTTCACTACCAAAACCCGAAATCGGATAAGTAAGTTTGGTTTGGGCCGAGAATTATCTTTTCCATTCCCCCTATTTTGAGACTTAAAACCTAAATTGCACCTCCGAAAATCGGACCTGATTCATCCTGTGAAGCAAAATCAATAAAAATGGAATTATCTGCCCTGACAGCTGTATCCTCTGTGGATGGTCGCTATGCTGGCAAAACTGCCCCTCTCCGAGCTTTTTTCTCCGAATTTGCCCTGATCAAATATCGGGTTCATGTGGAAGTGGAGTATTTCATCGCCCTTTGTCAATTACCCTTGCCTCAATTGGCAGATTTTGATCACAGTCTTTTTCCCAAGCTTCGGGAAATCGTCAAGCATTTCAATACTGAAGATGCAGAATGGATCAAAATCACCGAGCGTACGACCAATCATGATGTGAAGGCTGTTGAATATTTTCTTAAGGAAAAGTTTGATCAGCTAGGATTGGATGCTTTCAAGGAATTCATCCATTTTGGCCTCACGTCACAGGACATCAACAATACAGCAACACCCTTGATGCTGAAAAACGGGCTTCAGGAAGTGATTTTGCCATTTTTGGAGGAGGTGATTGAGCGATTGACAGACCTTGCCGAAGAGTGGAGCATGATCCCGATGCTGGCAAAAACCCACGGTCAGCCTGCCTCACCAACCCGCTTGGGCAAAGAAATCAACGTCTTTGTAGTTCGTCTGAAAAAGCAACTTGAACTCCTCGAGCAAATCCCTTATTCGGCCAAATTTGGTGGAGCAACTGGAAATATGAATGCACATCAAGTGGCCTATCCGGAGATGGATTGGAACGAGTTTGCTTTCCACTTCGTGGAAAACTATCTGGGCCTCGAGCGCAGCTACCCAACCACACAGATCGAGCATTACGATAATCTGGCTGCTATTTTTGACGGATTAAAGCGAATCAACACCATCCTTTTGGATCTGTCAAAGGACGTGTGGCAATACGTGGCAATGAATTATTTCAAACAGAAAATCAAAGCAGGGGAAGTGGGATCTTCCGCTATGCCGCACAAGGTAAACCCGATTGATTTTGAAAACGCAGAAGGAAACTTGGGTATTGCCAATGCCCTTCTGGAACATTTGGCGGCTAAACTTCCGATTTCAAGATTGCAGCGGGATCTGACAGACAGTACCGTGTTAAGAGTGATCGGCGTTCCTTTGGCTCACATGCTCATTTCGCTTGAATCTTTGCAGAAAGGCCTGGGTAAACTGGAGTTGAACAGAGCTGCAATTGACGCTGATTTGGAAGAAAACTGGGCTGTGGTAGCAGAGGCAATTCAGACCATTTTGCGCAGAGAAGGCTTCCCAAAACCCTATGAAGCACTTCGTGACCTCACCCGCACCAATTCAAAAATCACCCAAAATTCCATTTCGACCTTTGTTGATGGGCTTCCGATTTCAGCAGATTTGAAAGTCGAATTGAAGGCGATCACTCCGTTTAATTATACTGGGATTTGAGTGAGCAGTGATCAGTAGGCAGTGATCAGTCGCAGTGGTCAGACCAAAAAAAATAAAACAGTAGCATATACTTTACAAACTTTTCCCCGGCTTCGACTCCGCTCAGCCTGACACGATTGTCACCCTGAGCACCTGACCAACTAGAGTTGAGAAGTTCGAAGGGCCATTTCATAAAACAAATTTCTAACTTCCTACTGCGACTGCCAACTGATCTCATTGCCGTCGTGAGTGTCTCCACTCACGACTTTTTATTTTATGATCTTCGAGAATGTTTTTTAGAATTCACACACTGCAACTGATCACTGCGACTGCCTACTGACCACTGCGACTGCCAACTGATCACTGAGACTACCTACTGATCACTGAGACTGCCTACTGATCACTGGCTAACTGGTAAAAAAATCTCCGCCATCATACACCTGGCACTACCTCCACCCAGTTTTTCGATGGTTGGAATGGATGGACTGATGATGGTCGTGTACTTTTCAATCTGCTGGATCTGCCCTACATTCAATGAGTCTAAGGCAGCCTGGGACATCACCGTAAACTTTTCCCCGCCGTCGTTACTTACTTCCAGCATATTTCCTGCAAAGTTAAATTTCTGTTTTGGGGTAATCGGAATGACCTTTTTGCCGGATTTGGTCAGGGATTCCTGAACCAATTGCCGCTCCGCCATTTTCGGAATGCTGTCCAGGCAAACCACTGCCAGGTCGGTCCCCACGTGCATCATCACATTGGTATGGTAAATCGGGCAGATTTCTCCTTCAATTTCCTGAACTGCCTCAAAGCTGACCACTTTGTATCCCAGAATTTTTGCCACATAATCCAAAGGCACGGCATGGGTTCGCTGGGAATAGCAGGCATAAATCATCTTGGCATGATGATCCAACACCATACTTCCAGTGCCTTCCAAAAACTGTCCACTTTCCTCAAAAAAACTAAGGTCTAAGATCTCATTCACCTTGAACCCCGAATGGATCAAATGCTCCACAATATCTTTTCTCCGCTCAAGCCGTCGATTAGGAGAGTACATTGGATATAGGATAAGTTTCCCATCGGCATGCGTACTAAACCAGTTATTTGGAAATACAGCATCAGTTTTCACTGGAAAATCAGTATCCTCGATTACCACCACATTTACTCCCTGGTCTCTCAGCAGAGCTACAAATCCGTCGAATTCTCTACAAGCCAAATCCTGGATTTCCTGAGCCGGGCGCACATCCTTTTTTTGATAAAAGTTATTTTCCGCAGTTTCAGGATTAAACCCAAAATTGGCCGGCCTGACCATCAGAATAGTGGAAGTGGTTTGCATGATTTAGTCTTTTAATGGATACTTATACAAAACCGGCTTGATATTGAATCGCTTTTCACTGACCGTAAAATAAGCCTTTCCATCAGGTTGGAATCCGATTGCCTCGCCCTGAGGTTCGGGCACATAGGGCAATTCCTGGGGAGTTTGTGAAAGAGCATCAGCAATTGACTGTCCCTTTTTGCGTTCCCAATAGTACACTTTAAAGTAATTTTTTATCAGGATTCTGCTCCCATCCTGGCTGATGTCCGCTGCCGTGGCACTGGTAAAGGAAAACTTGATCAACTCTAAAGCTACAACATCCTTTTTCCCAAAATCATCGCTTTTCAGGCGAAACAGGGAATTCTGGGCATCTCTTTTGGAAACCACAAACAAATCTGTGGTTATCGGATCCACAAAAAAACTTTCCGCATCCCTCGCTCCTTCTGGATAAGTGAAAGTCAAAACTTCAGGCTTCAATGAGATTTCCTCCAGTAGCTTTTCAGGTTCTGGAAATCTTAAAATCCTGACACTTTGATGGACGCCGAGATTATCTCCAATTTCAGCAACATAGACGTAAGATTTTCCCCCAGGTCCGGGGCCTATGGCGATGTCTTCCCAATCCCGGTTTTCCACCCCTTCAAGTGAAATTTTCCCTAGCTCATTCCCTAAAGAATCCAATACAAAAACTGCCACTTCCCCGCCACTGTCGGTGTGTGTATAGAATATTCCGGGATGATTTTTTGAAAATGCCAAACCACTCATTTCCTCCAAAACAGGGTTTTCTATGGTGCTAATAGGAGTACCGGATAGAAAAAGAGAATCAGGAGCCTGTTGGGCAATTGTTGAAACTGAAAGAATAAACAGGAAAGGGAATAATTTATACATCTGAAAAGGGAAAGTTAAAAATACGGGAAAAGGCGGTCTTTGATTTGAAAGACCAACATCTTTCATTGATTTTTTGCTTTGATTCTACCCCTAAACAAGCCTCTTGCTTATCCAAAAAGTTCAGTTCGGTGCCCGGTGAAACAAGCCCAAACCGGAGCTTTCTTAATTTTTTAATTGAGTCAAATCAATTACCCAACTGACTGAATCTCTTCGGGTAATTTCTGATTCGGAACATGCCCGACCATGACAAGGAATGAGGGGAAAATCAACAATGAACTAATTTCATTTTCGTGAATTTAAGTTTACTTTTTTTGAAAAAACTATTTCTTCTTCAGAGCAGATTTTCATTTCAACTCGATAACTAAAAGCAATTCAGTAATTTTTTCTCCAAAAAGTAACAGAAAATTCATCCCACTACCCAGAAGCCTTCAAAAAGTACTAGCCAATTCTTTTAAATAATTTTAAGAAAAAAAATTAAAACAATTTCCCCAAACACCAATTCAGCAAAATTTTATTCTGAATGGTATAATTTCCAAAAGACCACTTTTTCGAAATATTTTCACAGAAGATCAATCTGAATGAAAAAAAAATCTTTAACAGGCTGTACTTATTCATTTTTTTTTGTAAAGTTGATGCCATAAAAATAAAATAAAAGTAACACTGGCTTCTCATTGCATTAAATTTTCGAAAAGTCAGGTATTCCTTTAAAAACATCTTTCAAAACCTTAAAAAACAAATTCCAAGAACAATGACCCCAAAACCGGAAAGAAGTAAACAACTGCCTAAAAACTAATTATTTAAAATGAAAAAAATCTACTCATGAAAAACCTGCTGAAGAAAGGAACCCTATTCCTTATTATTCAAGGCACTGTGCTGTCTACTCAGGCAGCAGTTTTCCCGGGAAATCTCCTGTCCACTACAGGCATGGAAAATTTCCGAAATGAGACTGCAGCCATTACCGTAAAAGGTACCATCGTTGACGCCTCTGGCCTTCCCCTTCCGGGAGTAACTATTGTTGTGCAAGGAAGCACTTCAGGCACTGTATCTGACGCAAATGGAGCTTATTCCATTGTAGCACCTGAAAATGGAACCTTGGTATTTTCCTTTATCGGATTAAAAACCCAATCCGTCGAAATTGGCAACCGAAGCATCATCGATGTGACAATGGTAGAGGATATCAGCGCATTGGAGGAGGTTGTTGTTACCTCATTTGGCATGGCCAAAGAACAGAAATCCTTGGGTTATGCGACTACTACCATCAAGGCGGATGAATTGATCAAGGTGGGAACTCCCAACGTGGCTACTGCACTTTACGGTAAGGCTCCGGGTGTGAGAATCCAGACCGGTGCCGGTGGCGCTACCTCTGCAGTGAACATTACCATCCGGGGAATCAACTCCATCACCGGTAAAAACCAGCCTCTGATCGTATTGGACGGGGTGCCTATCCGTAACGAAGAGGTCAGAAACAATGACTACTGGAATGACCAAAGACTTAGAGGCAATGGCCTTTTGGACATCAACCCGGAGGATATCGACAACATCTCCATTCTAAAAGGTGCATCTGCGGCTGCACTTTATGGTTCTGAAGCGGTAAACGGCGTAGTCCTGATTACCACTAAAAAAGGTACGGCCGGAGCAAAAGGATTCAGTGTTGACTTCAATGCCAACGTTTCGGTAGATGAAATCGCTTATTTGCCAAGATATCAAACTGTTAGAGGGCTTGGTGCACCGAAACATGTGGCCAATATGGGTCAGGATGACGATGGC
>DATIAI010000016.1:0-2853 GCA_035458065.1 Algoriphagus sp.
GGCCAGGCTGTGGAAGAGGTATTTCTTGAAAATAAAGGGCAAGAAGGATTCACTCCTGAGGAAATGTACCAAGTGACCCTGTGCAAAAAACAGGTCAAACTTGCTTTGAAACTTTCCTCTGGTTTTCAGAAAAACTACCCGGAGGATCATTCTTTGGGCTTGCCTAGACCGGATTTTTCAGTTGAAACCCAGGAGTTTTTCCCCAGAACATTGGATGTAATGGAAGCACATGAGACCCAGCAGGCAGTATTAAAAGATTTGATGCCTTTACATGACAAGATGCCGACATGGATTTATTCCCGGATTTTTGATCGGGAGTATTTCAGGGAAGTAAAGTGAGTCCACAGTCGACGGTCAACTGTCGACAGCCCTTTGGTAATAAAATTCAGTGTCTGAGATTGAAGAGTAATGAAGTTATTTATAGAAAAGCGGCCAGTTTGGATTCAAACTGGCCGCTTTTCTTTTGTGAATTTGGTAAAGGCGATATTTCAAGAATTGAATATCGCTTGGACTAGTTTTGGTCAGTAGACCGGTTGACCAAGTGTTACCTAAAACCAAGCTTTGTTCGCACACGATTTAGCACATCCATGGCGACAATTTTGGCCTTGGCTTCACCTGCTGCCAAACGCTTTTCAATTTCCTCCGGATTGTTCATGAAGAAATTAAAAGTCTCTCTTTCCTTGACATATTTGCTTAGAATCAGTTCTAAAAATTCCTTTTTGGCATGCCCGTAGCCATAATTTCCTCCAAGATAATTTGCCCTCATTTTCTCGGTTTGTTCTTGGGTAGCAAGCAATCGGTAAAGCTTGAAAACATTGCAGGTATCCGGATCCTTGGGTTCTTCTAAGGGAGTGCTGTCAGTTATTATTGAATTGACATTTTTCTTCAGCTCTTTTTCCGTCAGGAAAATATCGATGTAATTATTATAGGATTTACTCATCTTTTGGCCATCTGTGCCTGGGATGATCATAACTTCTTCGCTGATTCTTGCTTCCGGCACCACGAGGATTTCCTCTTCCATGATTCGGTTGAATGTAGTGGCAATGTCTCGGGTCATCTCCAGGTGCTGAAGTTGATCCTTTCCCACAGGAACAAGATTTGCAGAGTAAAGCAAAATGTCCGAGGCCATCAGCACTGGATAGGTAAATAGTCCTGCATTGACATCTGCCAGCCTGGAGGCTTTGTCTTTGAAACTATGCGCATTGGCGAGCATTGGAAACGGCGTGAAGCAGTTGAGGTACCAATTGAGTTCTGCTACTTCCGGAATGTGTGACTGCCGATAAAAAGTCGTTTTTTCGATATCAAGCCCGAAAGCCAACCATGCAGCGGCTACTGCCCAAGTGTTTTGTTTGCGGAGTTCCCCATTTTTGGTAGAAGTAAGAGAGTGAAAGTCTGCAATAAAAATGAAAGACTCTTCCTGGTTTTGATTGATCAGGTTGATAGCTGGTACAATAGCTCCTAATATGTTTCCCAAATGCGGGCGACCGGAGCTTTGGATGCCGGTGAGTACTCTTGCCATTTGCTTAATTTTGGGGCAAATTAAGTAAATCAACCTATAATTGAGGTGAAATTATGTGTTAATTGCAACTATGAACCGTTTTGCTTTTGCCCTATTCGCCGCTTTGTTTTCATTGATTTTTCCCTTACTGTCTCTTGCACAGAACGGTTATGTGCCAAAGTTGATCTGGAAAGTCAATCGGATTGACCTCGGCACGGTGCTGGAAGAGCAGGGACTTCAACAAGCGGAATTTGAGTTTACACACACCCAAGATTCACTTTTCATTATCCAGGATGTTTGGCTGGAATGCGGCTGTACCACTGTCGAATATACCAAGGATTCTTTAAAAGTAGGTGAGTCCGGCAAAATCAGAGTTTCCTTTGACCCAACTTCTGCATCTGGTTTTTTTTCCAAACTTATTGTGGTCAAAGGAAATCTGAGTAATACATCGGATTCACTTTATTTAGAAGGCATTTCCATTCCTTACCCTTCCGACCTTCGTCGTGCCTATCCGGTCGTTCAGGGTCCATTGGGATTTCGATTGAGAAAAGTTAACATGGGAGATGTCTTTGACAATGAGCCAAAGATCAAGTATGTGGAATTCTTTAACCAGGGAGACGACCTTCTGGATAAGGGGGCATTTCGGTCAGAAACTCCTCCATACATTCAGATTTCTCAAGTTCAGCAGTTTGTGAGGCCGCAGGAAAGGGGATTGCTAATGGTCCGATATGATGGAAAACTCAGGAATGACCTTGGATTTTTTGAAGATGTTGTTCCGGTCAGGTGGGAAAATGTGGAAGGGTTGGTGGTCAATCTGGAAATCATTGCTGACTTGTTTGAGTATTTTGCACCGATCCAAAAAAGTAATCTGAATGAGGTTCCTCAGTTATTTATTGCCCAAAAAGAAATTGACCTTAGAGAAATCAGTTCAAAAACAGTCGTCAGAAGGACCGTCACGTTGACCAATCAAGGCCGACAAACTTTGGAAATCAGAAAAATTCAAGGCAATTGTGAATGTTTAAAAATCGAGGCGCCAAAGGAGAAATTGGAACCGGGAGAAAGCATGGAGCTTTCCCTGATCTTTGATCCGATCGGCAGACAGGGAATTGATCAACGGAATGTTTATATTTTCTCCAATGATCCTGTCAATCCGGTTCAATTGATTGTGTTGAAGAGTAGGATAGAATAGTGAAAGTGATATAGAAATGGAAAGAAGTAGATTTTCCTTTTTGAAAGTTAGGTTTTTGAGAAATTGATAGTTTAGTGTGCTTTTTTACCTAAAATATTTTTTATACACTTATATGATTTTAAGGTGATTGGTAATGAAACGATACTTGGTAATTTTTTTGGTTTTG
>DATIAI010000017.1:0-3979 GCA_035458065.1 Algoriphagus sp.
GGACCAGTGGTCGGTTGACAAATCCTTTGGACGTGGACCTATTGGCTTTTGATTTTCCCGCAGTGGAGTTCCAAACCAATCGCAAGACGCTGCTCAAATTCGTGGATGAAACCCAACTTGGTATCACGCTTCCTGAACACATTAACCTGTCAGCAAATGCCTCCGGAAAGCTGGATGATGTGCTGGCCAAACTGGATTTGAAAACGGATTTAGGAAATATCCTTTTGAACGGAAGTTACCAAAACAATGAAACCTTGGCTTTTTACGCAGATTTGGAAGTGGATCAGCTTCAGCTTGGGGGGATTTTGGACAATCCGGGATTGGACACCGTATCATTTCAGCTTTCAGCCAACGGCTCAGGAACCAATCTGAATGACCTCAATGCCGAGCTTACTTCTTCATTCGAAAGACTCCGCATCAATGGCAACGATTACTCAGGCCTGGAGCTGGAAGGTCAGCTCGACAATGGCAAAGGCGATGTTCATATGTGGCTGGAGGATGAGTTTTTGAACTTTGATTTACTTACCAATCTGGAATTGGATTCCAATCAATCGGTTATCGATTTGAATCTGGATCTGAAAGGAATTGACTTGTATGAATTGGGATTTGCCGGTGAAAGCACGCGAGCGAAACTCCAGTTGCAGGCAAATTTCGTAGGGAATCCATCAAATTTTGACCTGACTACCAGTTTGAAAGATGCCGTCGTCGTTTATGACCAGCGAACTTATCCGGTTGGAGCTTTGGATTTGAATGCCCGAATTCGAGAGGATTCCACCAGTGTTTCTATCCAAAGTCTAATTTTGAATGGATCACTTCAATCCAATACTTCTCCTGACAGCCTCATTACAGCTGTCACTCAACATTTCAAACAGCATCTCGACGAACTGGATTCAATTGGAGTTGCTTCCGGAAACATTACCATGTTGCTGGACTTGACTATTAATCAGGCTCCGATTTTAAACCAAGTTCTCCTCCAAGGCCTGGAGCAACTGGACAGCGCAAGAATCAAGATGGATTTTAGCCAACCTGAAGACCGTCTTATAGCCAGTGTAGATTTTCCCTATGTCAAATACGGCGATACAGAAGTAGACAGTCTGGGTATCCGAATCAATTCCAACAACGAAAATCTGGATCTGGCCTTTGGCTTTTTGGCGCTCAATTCCAGCCCATTGGCCATGGACCGCACTTATTTTACAGGAGAGCTTCAGCAATCCCGGCTCTATTTTGATTTCAATTCCTTCACTGGAGAGGAGAAATCCTTTCACATCGCTTCAGATTTTGGGTATTCGGGAGATACGCTCAGCATCCATGTGTCACCCGAAAACCTCCTGGTGAGCTCGCGGGAATGGAATATTACGGAGAACAATCTGATCCAGATTGCGGATCAATTTGTGAACTTGGAAGACTTCAGATTTTTCAATGAGAACGAGGAATTATCCATCCGAGATGACCTGAGCGATATCACTGAGGAGCACCTCGCGATTGAGTTTAACAATTTCAACTTAGAGACTTTTACCAGTTTGCTTAATCCTGAGGAATTGATTGCCGCAGGTTTTGTCAATGGAAGGTTGGTTTTGGAAAATCCTTTCGGTGCCCCGGGAATTCTGGGAGAGCTCAAGGTCGATAGCCTAAAAGTGCTGGAGACGCCGCTTGGTAATCTAAGCTTGAACGCTACTTCCGAGACATTCCGGGATTACATTCTTGCCATGTCTTTGAAAGACGGTGGAATGGACTTGGATTTGGACGGAAATTTCCAGGCAAACGAAGCTGGGGGAACTTTTGATGTCGAATTGAATCTCAATCAGATCGATATGGAAGTGATTGCAGGACTTTCCCGTGGTGAGTTGCGAGAAGGTTCCGGGAATATTTCAGGATTAATCGAGGCTAGCGGAACGACGCTTGATCCGCAGTATTCCGGAGAAATCACATTTTACCAAGCTGCATTTATCGTGTCTCAACTCAATGCAAACTATCTCTTGGCAAACGAAACAATCAACCTGGACAACGACGGAGTTTATTTCAACAACTTTACGATACAGGATGAAAACAAGAACAGCTTCCAAATCGACGGATCTGTTTTGACAGAAAGCTTTATCAACCCCTCGTTTGACTTAACACTTACCGCAAACAACTTTTCGGTAGTGAATTCTACCCGAGAAGACAATGACCTGTTTTATGGCAAAGGAATATTAGACGCTGATGTGACCGTCACAGGCGATCTCACTTTGCCCAAAGTCGTTGCAAATCTGACTGTAAAAGAGGATACAGAATTGACAATCATTATACCCGAATCCCAATTAGATCTTGTTGAGCGGGATGGGGTGGTCGTTTTTGTCAACCGGGAAGATCCATATGATATTCTCACAAGACAAGCTGATGAGACAGCGAGTGCATTTGTAGGATATGACATCCGCGCAATACTTCAGACTGATCCTGAGGCTACTTTCCGTATCGTGGTCGATGAGCGCTCAGGTGACAATCTCTTGGTAGCCGGGCAGGCTGATCTAAATCTGGAAATTAATCCCAACGGACGAATCACGCTAAGCGGGAACTACGAAATTCAAAGCGGCCACTATGAAATGTCCCTGTACAATCTGGTCAGCAGGAAATTTTCCATTGGTGAAGGAAGCCGGATTACCTGGAACGGCGAACCCATGGATGCCACCCTCGGGATCACGGCGATCTATGAAATCAAAACTTCCTCCTCCGAACTGATGTCATCTCAGCTGACAAGTTCATCCGGCGGATCACTGAATCAATACCTCCAGGAACTTCCATTTTTGGTTTACCTGAATGTAAACGGGGAATTGCTGCGGCCTGAAATCTCCTTTCGACTCGATATGCCGGAGGCGCAAAGAGGAGCTTTGGGAGGAAATGTCTACTCCAGAGTTTTGCAGGTCAATGAACAAGAGGATGAGCTGAACAAGCAGGTGTTTTCCCTTCTGGTTTTAAACCGATTTTTTCCTTCCACCGGCAGTGATGGTTCGGGGGGAGGAACAGAAGCTATTGCGAGAAGCAGTGCAAGCCAGGTATTATCCGGTCAGCTCAATGCCCTATCCAGTAATCTGCTGGGAAAAAGCGGAGTTGAATTGGACTTTGATCTGGACAGTTTCACCGATTACCAGGGCGAGACTCCCGAAGAGCGGACCCAACTCAATGTCAGCGCCAGTAAGCAAATGTTTGATGACCGACTTGTCGTGCAAGTTGGTAGTCAGTTTGATGTTGAAGGAGGCTCTTCCAATTCTCAACAAAGCAACGCGATCTTGGGAAATGTCAGCGTTGAATATTTGTTGACAGAAAATCGACGCTGGAGATTACGTGGATTTCAGAAAAATGAGTTTGAAAGCATCGTCGACGGCCCACTGATTGTGACCGGATTTGGGGTGATTTTCAATCGAGAGTTCAACACTTTCAGGGAACTGTGGAAAGGCTCTGTCGAAAACCAAAACAAACTGAATCCTATCGATGAGCTCGAAAAGAAGAACGGGGACAAGAAGGATAAAAAGCCCGAGAAAAAAGTGAAACCATCTAAACAGAAGAACAATGAAAACTAAATCTTCTGCATTTCTCGGATTCACTTTGATGCTCCTCCTCGGATTTGGTTGCAATGTGAAAAAATTTATCCCCGAAGATGAGTATCTCTACACCGGGGCAAAACTCAAGCTGGAGTCCGAATCAAAAATCGCCGATTTCAAAGAAATCACCGAAGAGGTAGAGGACTTGCTTCGGCCAGAACCCAATAAAAAAATATTGGGGATGTATATCGGTTTGTGGACACACTATCGGGGATCGGGAGAAAAACCGGGTTTTATCAATCGCTTCTTGTACAAAAAATTGGGTGAGGAGCCGGTCTATTTCAGTCAGGTAAATCCCCAAGAAACGGAAGAACTCATCCTCAACAGGCTGGAAAATCGGGGCTTTTTCTACAGCACCACCAGCTCGGAAGTCAACCGCAAAAACAAATTTGCGGACGTGGAAT
>DATIAI010000018.1:0-2425 GCA_035458065.1 Algoriphagus sp.
TGTCCCCATTTCGCACGGCCACTTGCCACGGTAATCCAATCACGTCGCAGACTTCCTGCATGGCTTTTTGGATATCCTGTGCCAAAGCCCGAAGAGGAGTGACCCAAATCAGCTGAATCCCATTGTTTCGGGGCTTTTGCCAGGAATCAGGATTTTTTAGGATGTATTCGAGGATGACCGGAAACCATAGCGCAAATGTCTTCCCAGAACCGGTGGGAGCATTGAGGAGGCCGGACTTTCCGTCAAGAAAATCAATCCATGTCTCGGTTTGAAAAGGAAACGGTTCCCATCCTTTCTTTCGGAAATACTCCAATCCAATTGCTATTCGATTATCCTCCATAGATACAAATGACTTCCTCAACGATCTTTAAGCAAAAACTGAAACCAGCCTTTTTACAAACCTTAATTCAAGATTTTTGACAGACTCGGTAAAATTACGATGACTGTAATTTGGGAGGAATTTTCCTCCTTTGGTGCTTTTGGTTACATGTTTTCCGATGGGTTCTTGTAATTTTTGTCAGTAAATAAACAGGATTCGAAAGCTTTTCGTTACTTGAATAAAACTTGCAAAGCATGAAATCGAGCATGACGGTTCCGTTACACGCTGAAATGATTTTCCTTTTTGCAAGATTCTCCCGAATCAAATTCGGGATTGGCTATATGGTCTTTAAAAATCACTTATAATCATATGAAAAAGTTGATCCTTGCCTTTTTTATTTCTGTCGGATTGGGAGCCTGTTCTGATCAGGAACCGGATTTGTATTCTGGACAGCGCCTTGAATTCGAATTGTTCAAATCAAGTGATTTTGATTACAACGGAACCCTTACTGTAAATGAGCTTCGGGACGGCAATTTGGAATTTGATATCCAACTGGAAGGTGCAAAATCTGTGACAGAAATTAACTTTCCTGCGCACCTTCATTTTGGAGGATATGACCTGGCAGATGCTCCTATTGCTTTTATGCTGAACCCTGTTTCTTCCAAAAGCCTGGAAAGTTCAACCGTATTGGGTGAATTGGCTGATGGATCGAGGCTGACTTTTGACCAAATGAAATCCTTTGACGGGCATGTGAAAATCCACTTGGCGAATGAAGGCCCCGATTATTCAGTGATTTTGGTAGCAGGAAATGTGGGAGGTAATTTCAATCCTGAATTAGGATTTGATCCTTCTAGGATTGCGGTTTGCGGAAAAGATATGTAGGTTTCAAAACCTCAAAAAAGTACCAATGAAATCTTTCTTTGCTTTCGGCAAATTCAACAATTCGGTTGATCAAGTTTGAAATCATTGAAGCCAGCTTTCATGATTCAACTTTATTTCATTAAAATCTAGGCAGAATGGATGCTAGTGGCCAAATTCTATCTGATGGGGATTTTTGTAAAGTGATCTCAGGAACACACAAAGGAAAATCCGGGCTGATCCGTGACATTAACACCAGTAAAACCGGCCAAATAACTATTACCGTTGTGCAGCAGAACGGTGTTAGATTCAAAACACTCGGTAAGAACGTAGAAAAAGGAACTCAGGAGTGGTAGAAGAACTACGAGGGGGTGATTCTACACTCATCTTTTCCTATAGATCCTACAAAAAACCAAACAAAAAAAGGCAGCCCGATCAGGCTGCCTTCACTGTTTTTAATGGATTAAATCAATTGTTGATCACCACCGGGAAAGTGATATCAAGGTCAGTTTCCCCACCTGCCTGCTCGTAATTCTGGAAGTTTGGATTTGTGGCGCCCGGATAGCTTTTATCCAGATCATGTCTCAGGATCACCCGTAACTGTGTATTGTTGGTGCCTGGAGAGGAAGAAACTGTGAGCTCATTTTGAAGGCCGATCAAGTCACCGCTAGGATCATCATAGGCAATCGTTAAAATATTTCCGGTAAAAGCTGTCCCAAGAAAAAAGAACTGATGCTCATCTGCCTCAGCGAGAATTTCGGCTGTGATATCCTCGTTTTCGATGCTGTTGGACACGGTAATGGTCATTCGGTATTTTTTTCCTTTTACCAGGTTTACTGTTTCGATAGTAGGAGTGGCCCCAACTTCAATTCCTTCCGGATCACTTGCCTTAGCAGAAAATGCCAATCCAACAGGATTTCCGCCAGCGTCCAGTTCCTGGAAATTTAGGTTAACGTCTGTGATAACTTCGCCTTCGTTTTCAGGGGCTGGGTCATCACTTTCGCAGGAAGCAAAACCGAAAGTAAGGGCGGCAAAAAGGTAAATTGGAAGTTGTTTTAAATTTTTCATTGGTGTACTAGTTAAAATTGATAATTGAGTTTGAGTAAAATATTTCTTCCCATATCCGCTGTGAAATACCGGAATCGGTTCATGTATTCTTTGTATTCTGTATTGAAAACATTGTTTATCTGAAGTCCAACATTAAATTGATTTTCAGCTAATTGTATTTTTTTCTGATACCCCAAATTG
>DATIAI010000019.1:0-4091 GCA_035458065.1 Algoriphagus sp.
TTCGCAAGATTCTCCTCACGGTATTTCCTAAGGTCTTCCAAAAAGATATCTCCATAAGCCAAATGCTGAATCCCGAGTTGATCCAATTGGTCCAGATAAGAATTAATGGCTTTTTCATAAGCCTGATTATCTCCGCTGGCAGGGTAATAAATCCTGTCCAAAGGAAGACCCAGAGACTCAGCCTGCATTTCTATAAGTTCCTCTGAAATCCCATGCATGCCCACTCTCTTGCTTTGCTCGCCAAAAGTCGTGTGCAGGCGAATCACTTCATAGCGATCATCCTGATTGAGATGCCAAAGAGCCAAAGCACTGTCTTTGCCACCTGACCAGCTAAGAGATATCGGAATTTTAGAAATCGTGGATTTGGATTCCATTTAGCGGGAGAAAGAAAGTGTCACGTACAAAAATCTGCTATAGGAAAAACGAATAGGAGCCTGATTCAGAAATTTCTGGAATTACCCTTTAGCCGGAAGTATCTGACCGCTGACTTCTCCAAATCCTACACGGATTCCGTTATTCTCGGCAAAGCCTTTCATGATCACAGTATCGCCATCCTCAATGAACTTCCTTTCCTCACCGTCCTCGAGTTTGACTGGCTTCGTCCCATTCCAGCTTAATTCTAGCATGGAACCAAAAGAATCTTCGGTTGTGCCGGAGATTGTGCCGGACGCCATCAAATCCCCTACGTTGATGTTACAGCCGTTGACGGTGTGATGGGCAAGTTGCTGGGCGACATTCCAATACATAGATTTGAAATTGGAGCTGCAGACTTTCGAAGGTTTTTTCCCTTCTGGCTGAATGAAAACTTCCAAATTAATGTCAAAGCTGTGGCTTTTCTGGCATTTCAAATAGGGGAAAACTTCCGGTTCCTGAACGGGACTTGCAGACCTAAAAGGCTCCAAAGCCTCGAGTGTCACAACCCAAGGAGAGATAGAGGATCCAAAGTTTTTACCTAAAAACGGTCCCAAAGGCACATATTCCCAAGCCTGAATATCTCTGGCAGACCAGTCGTTGAAGAGGACGAATCCAAAAATATACTCCTCGGCTTCTTCGGTAGAAATTGAATCGCCGAGACGGGTTTGCTTTCCTGTAATAAATGCCAATTCAAGTTCAAAATCCAGTTTTTGGCTTGGTCCAAAAGCAGGGGCATCCATCTCCGGGCCTTTAAACTGTCCTTTTGGCCGATGAATCGGGGTGCCGGAAACTACGATCGAAGAAGCTCTCCCGTGATAGCCGACAGGCAGATGTTTCCAATTTGGCAAAAGGGCATTTTCCGGGTCACGAAACATCTTGCCCACATTTGTCGCATGCTCTATACTGCTGTAAAAGTCCGTGTAATCTCCGATTTTCACCGGCATAAGCATCTCCGCTTCTTTTCGGGTTACCATTACTTTGCCTCGGGCGGAATGATCCCGGAGTTCTCCGTTATCAGCTAAAAGCAGTGTTTGCACGCGCTCTCTGATCTTTTTGGTTTGGGTTTTTCCCAAAGCGATCAATTCATTCAGGGAATCTTTGACGAAAATTCCCTCCGGCAAAAACATGTTTGCAAAAAATCCTTCCTGATCTAAGATGCTCAAATCGATAATCTTATCTCCGATTGCTATGCCGATTCTGGGACTGAGTTTTTTATTTTTGAAGATGCCAAAAGGCAGGTTGTAAATTGTAAAATCAGAAGTTTTTGGTACTTCCACCCAAGAACTCAGGGTGGGAATCGGGCTGTCGCTCATGTGCAAAAATTGTTGAAGGGGCAAATTTAACCCGATTGAGGGAAATCAAAAATGGAAGGTGAAATAGACCGCTTTTTCTTACCAAATGATCTTTTCCATTTGGCCTTTTGTGTAAAACGAAACCTAAACTAAGTCGAACTTCCTATCTTCAAATTTCTAAATCCAACCCAAATGAAGGCTTATTTAAAAATTTTGCTCGCCTTGTTGCTTTTGGCAACTACTCCGCGGGCCTATTCCCAGGAAAAACCAATCCTGGTTCAGCTCGAAGAAGTCGCTATCGTGGATCAAAAGGTCATGATGCCGATGCGTGACGGTGTTCGGCTTGCCACGGATATATACCGGCCAAAAGGTGAAGGGAAATATCCCATCGTTTTTTCCCGGACGCCCTACAATTTCAACACCTACGGAAACGGGGAAATGAACACCCGGACGATGGAAACGGCTCTTTCCTGGGTAAAAAAAGGCTATGCCTACGTGGTACAAAATGAGCGTGGCCGATACTTTTCCGAAGGAGAGTGGGACATTTTGGGTGTCCCGCTGACCGATGGTTACGATGCGCTGGATTGGATGGCCAAGCAGGTCTGGAGTAATGGAAAAGTCGGTCTTTTGGGTTGCTCCTCCACTGCCGAATGGCAAATGGCTGTCGCTTCACTGGAACATCCGGCCTTGGCGGCAATGGTCCCTCAGGGCTATGGGGCAGGAGTCGGTAGAGTTGGCGACTTCTATGAGCAAGGCAACTGGTACCGTGGTGGTGCCGGACAGATGCTGTTTACAGCTTGGCTGGCCGGAGTCCAACATGACCCTATGGCACCGAAACTTCCGGCCGGAATCTCCCAGCAGGATCTGCTCAGATTGCAGCGCTTCTACGATATGTCTCCGGAATATCCGCGGGTGGATTGGAAACAAGGTTTGAGCCATCTTCCGGTGCAGGATATCATCAAGGCTGCCAATGGGCCAAAAGGAATCTATGAGGAAATGATTACCCGTAAACCGAACGATCCGAAGTGGTTTGAAGGTGGACTGTATCACGATGACATGCCATTTGACACCCCAAGTTTTTGGTTTGTGTCCTGGTTTGATGTGTCTGCAGGACCAAACATCGCCCTTTTCAATCACGCCCGGCAAAATGCAATTTCACAGATGGCAAGAGATAACCAATATTTGGTGATCGCACCTGTCCTTCACTGCTCCTACACCCGGGCGACGGAAAACACGATGGTCGGCGATCTCAGTGTAGGCGATGCACGCCTGAATTACGATGAAATGATCACGGCTTGGTTTGACAAGTGGTTGAAAGGTCAAGACAATGAAACCGTAGCCAAACTTCCTCGGGTACAGTATTACACCATGGGCTCCAACGAATGGCAAACTTCGGAGGTATGGCCTCCGGCAGAAGCGGTGATGACAGAGCTCTATTTAGCTTCTGAGGGAAAAGCAAATACGCTAAACGGTGACGGCAAACTCAGCTACAAAAAGCCGAAAAAAGATACTCCTGACACCTTCAAATACGACCCAATGAATCCGGTGACTTCCTATGGCGGCAACGTCTGTTGTACCGGAAATGCGATCGACGGCAATGGAGGTTCGTATGATCAGAGTGAAATGGAAAAGCGGGCAGATATCCTGGTGTACACATCTGAGGTACTAGAGGAGGGAATCGAGGTTTCCGGTTTTATCGAAAGCTACCTTTACCTGTCTTCAGATGTCAAAGACACCGACATCACGATCAAGCTGATTGATGTCTATCCTGACGGGAAAGCCTATAATCTGGACGAAACAATTCAGCGTGTACGCTATCGGGAGGGGTACGACAAGGAAGTCTGGATGGAAGAAGGGAAAGTCTATGAGGTGAAAATGACCCCTATGAGTACATCCAACTACTTCGACAAAGGCCACCGCATCCGCATCGAAGTCAGCAGTTCCAATTTCCCTCGCTTCGACCGCAATATGAATACCGGAGGAAATAATTATGATGAATCCGAAGGTAAAATCGCCACTAACTCGATCCATCATGGAGGAAAGAGCTTGAGTAGGATTGTTCTGCCTATAGTGAAAAAGTAGATTTGAGTACTTTTTAAAGACTAAAAAGGGAAGCCCTCACGCTTCCTTTTTTTTATGGGAAAATAGATCAACTCTATCCTTTGAAACTTAATTCGCACGTTCGGACTTATCCAATTAAATAAACTGGGACCTATCATGAGCCGAGGATTTGTAAAAGAAGAAGATCAGGAAGAAACTCCTCTTGTGCCACCAAGAGCGGATTTACCGGATGGGGTTACCAATTACATCACTGAAAATGGAATGGCGGAATTGCTTGCAGAAAGACAAGCACTGATAGATGAAAAGGTCGCTCTGGACGCTTCA
>DATIAI010000020.1:0-2356 GCA_035458065.1 Algoriphagus sp.
GGGAGAGGTCAATGCAGATTTGGGGGTGAAAAGTACCTTTGGGAAATCTGTTCAGTCCCTCACCGGATTGAATCTCTTTTGGTATGATCATCCAATTGACAATAACGGAGATGGCTTTACCGACCTCACCTTGCAAAAAAGGTTTTCCCTGTTTCAAAAATTCCAGGTTCAGCGAAAAGCCGGGCGGATATTTACCATGGCCGGACGATATGTGAATGAGAATCGCTGGGGAGGTCAGATGGAATGGACCGAGCAGGATCGGGGAGGAGATAAAATCTATGGAGAAAGCATCCGAACCCGACGATGGGAGGCTTTTGGGACTTATCAGTTGCCGGTAAGAGGCTTGGTGAATTTTCAATATTCCCTCAATGGCCATAAGCAGGATTCCTTCTATGGAGACATTCCCTACTTTGCGGATCAGAAAATCGCATTTGGGCAGCTGACTTGGATGAAAGAAGCCGGAAAAAATAACCTGCTTTTAGGTGCTGCTTATCGCTATACTTATTATGATGACAACACTCCGGCCACTGCACAAAACGGCACCGAGAATTTTCCATCGGAGATTCACCTGCCAGGAGTCTTTGCCCAAAATGAATTTAAGATTTCCCAGAATCAAAGCCTTCTAGGCGGGATTCGGTACGATTACAACAGCTTGCACGGAAATATTTTGTCTCCAAGGTTGAATTATAAACTGGTCTCCGAAGATAAAAGCACGGTTTTTAGATTATCTATTGGAAATGGTTTTCGTGTAGCCAATGTGTTTACCGAAGACCATGCCGCATTGACGGGTGCCAGAGAGGTTGTATTTGCAGAGGAACTTGCCCCTGAAAGAAGTTGGAATACCAACCTGAATCTGGTCAAAAAGGTCTATTCAGACCGCGGCAATTACTTTGGATTTGACGGTTCGGTTTTCTACACTTACTTCACCAACCGGATTGTGCCGGACTATGAAACTAATCCCAACCAGATCATCTACGCCAATTTGGATGGAAGTGCAGTTTCTAAGGGAATCTCTCTGAATTTCGATGCCGCCTGGAACTCCGGGTTTAAGGTTTTGGCAGGAGCTACTTTGATGGACGTAAGTTTGGAGGATGATGGTCAGAAAGTCCGTCAGCTCCTGACAGAGCGATTTTCGGGAGTTTGGACGATCGGATATCAGTTTCGGAAAATCGGAATTTCAGTGGATTACACCGGAAATGTGTACAGTCCGATGCGATTGCCGCTATTGGGGGAATTGGACGACCGCGCGGAATATTCTCCTTGGTGGAGTATCCAGAATATACAGTTGACCAAATCCTTTGGAGAGAAGTGGGAAATCTACGGAGGTGTTAAGAATCTCCTAAATTTCACTCCTCCGGCCAATAGTATCGCCAGAGCTTTTGATCCATTTGATCGGGGAGTCGAGTTTGATCAGAGCGGACAAGTAATCCCAACGCCTGAGAATCCTAAAGCGCTGACTTTTGATCCGACCTATGTATTCGCTCCCAATCAGGGGATCAGGGGGTTTTTAGGAGTGAGGTACACGTTGGATTAAAGGCTTTTCCAGAAAATTCCCGAAAATAGATTTTCTGATTATTGCTTATTCCCAAAAGAGGACAGGGATTTTTTTCAATTATTTTAGTTTAATGGGGAAATTGGATAAGGTTTTTAATCCTTAAAGTCCTCAAGACCATGAAATGGTTTTTTTCAATTTCTGTTTCGATTCTTTTGATTTTATCCGCTTGCAGCCAGGAAGAAGAAATGGTGGATATGGATAAGGATATGGGTATCCTTGAAGAAGGTTATGAGCCTTACCAACTTATGATTCTTTATCCCGGAATAATGGATAATTCAATCGAACAGGTTGAAGGGGATCTGGGTGGAAAACCTGTTTTGGCAGGAAAGACAAATAAAAATGAGCTGGTATTGTTGGTGCCGGAGCTACCAACCGGTACCCATAATCTAAAGCTGAAAATAGGAGGGGAAACCCGGATTTGGGAAGTTTGGATTCAAAATGAAGGAAATGTAATTCCAGATGTCGATGATTTTTGGAAAAGATATTTTGAAGGGAGCGAGGTTATTTTTGACAGCCTTGCAAATCTGCCAGAATTGGACTATTACACTGAAGAAGCCCTGGTCTGGTCCAAATTTTTTCAATCTCAACTTTCTACTTTGACCCAATCCGAAAAAAATGAACTGGTCTATATCCTCTATCGAAACCTTCTTGGCTCACTCTCCCAATTCAGCTTCGAACCCTGGCTGGAATACGGGAATTGTCTAAATACCTTTTATTGGCTCTATTACCATAATTTTGCTGATGAAGGAGAATACCAAAGGGAAAAAACTGCCAAACTCCTTTACCTGCCCGCCTCCAAGT
>DATIAI010000021.1:0-8196 GCA_035458065.1 Algoriphagus sp.
GAAGCTAAGCACCTGACCCGAATAGGCCGATCCAATCTCAAACAGCCGCTTCATCAGTGCCGGCTTGTCCACCCGAGTTAGCATCAGAATATCTCTGGAAATGCTGGTTTCAAGAAGGGAATCCCTCACGTAGCTTTTCCAGCGGTCCTCGTCTTCCTTCAGCGTAATTGCTCCCGGATATCCTCCATACCAGATATATTCCTCCGGACTGATACCGAAAGCTTCCTTCATTTCACCATAGGACCAATGTCCCATATACATCGCTTCGAACCTTCCTGCCAAGGACTCCGTCAATCCCTGCTGCAACATCAATCGGGAAGAACCGAGTAAAATCACCCGAATATCCCGCTCCTCCATCGTATCCCGATCCCACTCCGCTTTGACCTGCTCGCTCCAGTTGTTGATCTTCTGAACTTCATCGATGACCAGGAGATAGGGGATTTCGGGGGAAAGCAGCTGCTTCGAGCGTGCATTTTCCCACTGCTGTGCAATCCAAACCTGATCACTTGCGGGAACGGCATCTGCTGCGACAAGTGAATGGGGAATATTCAAATCTCGGATCACCTGACGAACCAAAGTAGTCTTTCCGACTTGGCGAGGGCCATAAATCACCTGGATAAACCTGCGGGGCTCATGTTGGAGGCGGTTTTGAATCTGGATTTTTTCAGGTCTTTGGTAAGCCATTTTTACTTTACTCAATATACTGAGTAAATTTACTCAATAGATTGAGTAAATTCCAAATTAACATCCCATTTTATTTATTTTCAGCTACTTACAAGATAATTATTAAGCAAAAATCGGCTCAAAATCCAGTTTATATGGGGATTTAAGTGTGCAAATCCGAAAAAAATAGGCAAAAAAAATACCCCGACAACATGCCGGGGACTTTTTAAACTAAATAGACCTTACAAGAAATCGAGCATGGCCTATTGGCTACATAATGAGTTGGGATCCTGCTCCTGCGAGATTCCATATGGCCATAGAAAATCAATTCTGATCATATGAAAATTTTTTGGTTTACCCAGTTTATCTCTTCTTCCCTAATCGTGTGATCGGGGTCATCAAATAATTCCACTTTTACTTCTGCTCCCATTTTGCGAAGCAGATCGGCCGAATCGGTGATCCTCTTTGCAGGGACGTGAAAATCCCTGTTACTGCTACCGATGTAAATTGGTGTGCCCTGAAAATCACCAGAATAATTTTCAGGCTTCAGTTTTTCCCCAATCAACCCACCAGTGAAAGCTACAACTCCACCTAGTTTTTGGGCATGTCTGGCAGTAAATTCTAGACTTAAACATGCCCCCTGAGAGAATCCAAGAACAACTATGTTGCTTGGAGAAATACCGGCTTGAAGGATTTCATCCCAAACATCTTTCAGAATTGTAAGGGAATTTTCAAGAGCAATTTTGTTGCCTTCATCCGAAGCCATAAACCCAAACGGATACCAGGAATTTCCGTTGGCCTGTGGTGCCAATATTGCATAATCGGTCAAATTGAAATGAGGAACGAGCGAAAGAATACTTTCAGCGGTTGCTCCACGTCCATGAATCATGATTATTGCTTTTTTGGCCTCAGTCAAGGGAAGCCCTTTTCTTTTGATTTCAGGCATATTCTTCGACGTTCAATTTTACCGGAGCCAGATTCTTTTCAATTTTTTCCCGGCTGGGCTCTGCCCACTCAGGAAGTTTGACCAATTCCCCCAAATGAGCTTCCTCTTCGTCTATGGCAAAACCTGGCTCATCAGTGGCAATCTCGAACAGAACTCCTCCTGGCTCACGGAAATAAATCGACTTGAAGTAGTTTCGGTCTTTTACTTCAGTAACCTGATAGCCATTTTGCATCAGGATTTCCTGGATAGCCAACTGAGAGGTGGTATTTGCAGTTCGGAAGGCAATGTGATGGACCGTACCTGCACTCTGCGCTCCACGATTACCGTTTTTATCGATGAGGATATCTACAATATCACCTGGCTTGCCTTGGGTTCCATATCTGAATCTCTCTCCTTCGTTTCCAATCAACCTGTAATCCATGTGACGAGTCAATAGCTGCTCGGTCAGTTCCTTCGCACGAAGATTTAAGGTTGCTCCATAAAACCCTCTAATCGAATGTTCGGAGGGAATATGACCATAGGTCCATCCTGGCCGCTCATCCCGATCGTTGGCTACCAGCTCGATCCCCATGCTGTCATGATCTTCAAATCGGATTAGCTTTTCGCCAAATCGGGTCTGAACATCGGAAACGGTGATCCCGAATTTTTTCAAACGTTCGATCCAATAGTTGAGCGAGTCGATTCCTATGGAAAAGGCCGTATAGGTCAATTCACCTGTCCCTTTAGTGCCTTTTCTGGCACCTGTAAAGGGAAAGGTAGTGAATACTGTACCTGGTCTACCTAGCTCATCTCCAAAATAGAAATGGTAAACATCAGGAGCGTCAAAGTTGATTGTCTTTTTCACCAACCTCAAACCCAAGATGCCGGTGTAGAAATCAATGTTCTTCTGTGGATTTCCGGCGATCGCCGTGATGTGGTGAATGCCTGTGATTAATGGTCTCATATGATTGTTATATTTTTTCAATGGACACATGGAATCTCGCATTGCTAACAATAAGCGGCCCCACTTTTGAAACTTGGGTCATGCTCGATTTCATAAGAGTTGAATTTAATAAAAAAAGCTGCCTGAGGCAGCTTTTTAAGACTTAGGCGGTTACCTCTACCGATTCAGTTACTTCTTGTTTTACTAATTGTACGTTAAGAATCAGTCTTACCTGATCACTTACCACGACACTGCCAGCTTCAGTCACAGCGGACCAAACCAAACCGAATTCCTTTCTGCTGATTTTACCTTCGATTTCAAAACCTGCCTTAGTTTGTCCATAAGGGTCACCGGTTACCCCACCGAAATCCACATCAAGTGCTACTTCGTGCTTGTTGCCTCTGATTGACAAGTCGCCTACAAGTTTGTAGTCACTGCCACTTTTGGCAATTTTTCCGGAGAAAGTCAATTTTGGATGGTTGGCTGCATCAAAGAAATCAGGAGATTTCAAATGCGCGTCACGGTCTGACTGATTGGTATCGATGCTGTCAATATCTGCAGAGAAACCAACAGTTGCGCCATCAAAATCTTCAGAGGCAGATTCCGCTGTCCCTTCGAATTTTCTGAAATAGCCAGTAACAGTTGAAATCACCAGGTGCTTTACTTTAAAAGATACTTCTGAGTGAGTTGGGTCGATAATCCATTTTGTGGTGTTCATAATTTGTTTATTTAGGTTGAAATTTTGTATTAAATTGTTTAAACATTGTTTGTATAGACACTTATTATTCTAAATTTTTTTAACCTCTCAATTTGTCTAAAAGGTCATTTAGCTGCGTGGCTTCTTCATTGGTAAGTTTTACAAAAGTCCGGTTAGATTCCTCTACCTGAACTTCCAATTGGCGAAGGAGTTCTAGTCCTTTTTCGGTAATGACTACATCCACCTGCCTTCTGTCGCTGGGACATTCGTCTCTTTTGACAAGATCTTTCAACTTCAGCTTTTCTACCAATCTGGAGGCATTTGACATTTTGTTTAGCATCCGGTCCTGGATGGACGATACTGTAGTTGGCACACCATTTTGACCTCTTAAAATCCTCAGGACATTATATTGCTCGGGTGAAAGATCATGTGGCTTAAACAAACCATTCTGGGCAGTCACCAAATAACTGTGAGTGAAAATCAGATTCACCACCGCCTTGTTGAACTGATCTTTGAATTCTTTCTGCTGGATTGCATCTTCGATCTTGCCCATTTTATTTACAATTGATTTTAATGTATATACATACAAATGTAAGAAAAGGTTTCACTCGATCAAAGAAAATTCAGAAAATCTTTAATAATGAGACACATCTGTAATATTTTTTATTTGCCGGAAATGAAAAGTAGCTATGGAAACAACCATTTTCTAAAATACTAAGAAAGGTCGCAAAGTGAAAATCTGTATCAATTCAAAAACTCCCGCTTTCAAAGCAATTTCATCGAATCACAGATTTGTTTTTTCAACATCAAAAAGGTGGATGACTCTTAAGTTCTTTCCGCAAGCCATTGGGCTAACAATTCATTTACCCGTTCAGGCTTTTCAATACTGCTGCTGTGGCCAGCTCCGGGAATTAGGTGAAGTTTGGCATTGGCAATCCCCATTTGGATGTATTTTGACTTCTCAGGTTTGGTCGCCACATCTTCATCCCCTACCAATATCATGGTGGGACAAGAGATTTTTGAAAGTTCATCCTCCACACCATTGCGGTAGATTACTCCTTCTACCGGACCGGTGATGCTTCTTTTGTTTGAGGAAAGCTCGGATTTCCAATGCTTAATCAGGGACTTGTTGGCCGGATTGGTAAGCCAACTCTCTGCAAACATGATATGCATTACCTTGCTTGCCACAGGCGGAATAATTCCCAGCCATTTTACAATTCCATTCAAAGTTTTGTATTTGGGAAGATTTTCTACCGGTTCTGAATTGGCGGAAGTTTCCATTAAAATAAGGCTTTTGATCAGTTTAGGATATCGGGAAGCAAGCCTAATTCCAACAAACCCTCCCATTGATAGTCCCACAAAATGAACCGGTCCCTTGCAAAGAACCCGGATTAAAGCTGCAGCGTCTTCAGCTACTGTTTCCATATCGAATGGTGCTTTGACTTCACTTTGACCTTGACCCCGGTGATCGTATGCTATGACTCGAAAGTTTTTACTTAAAAAATCAATCTGAGGATGAAACATTCGATGACTCCATAGTAATCCATGTGAAAAAACAACTGTTTCCTTCCCTGTCCCTTTTTCCTCGTAAAAAAGTTTGACTCCGTTGGCTTCGACAAAAGGCATAAAAATGAATGGTTTTTGGTTGGGATAATGAATATAAAAAATTAAGGATGGAGGGTTCACTTTTCCTCCATTCTTAATCGATAAGTCTAGTTATTAATTCCTACTCCCAATCCAAGCCTGGTTGAGTGATTTTTGCATTTTCTTTAAGTTTTTGCTCATCCACAATTTTGCGGACGTCCTCTAGCAATTTTTTTGCATCATATACGATCCCGTCTTTGACCGTGTATTTGACCCCGCCAACCCGAACTGGCTCATTGTTTTCATTTATTCGGATAGCACCCGTTCCATAGAGTACTTTGAGGTTTTGGAGTGGATTTTCTTCCAAAATCACAAAATCAGCCAATTTCCCAACTTCCACAGTTCCAATTTCTTTGTCCATACCCAAAGCTTCCGCACCGTACATCGTCGCAGAGCGAATGACTTCCAATGGATGGAATCCAGCTTCTCTCAGCAGCTCCAGCTCCCGGATGTAGGCAAATCCATATAACTGATAGATAAATCCAGAATCCGATCCAGCGGTAACGCGACCCCCACGGTTTTTGTATTCGTTCACAAAAGTCATCCAGAGTCGGTAGTTTTCTTTCCATAAAACTTCCTCCTCAGTAGTCCAGTCAAACCAATAAGATCCATGAGACTGACGGCTTGGAGCATAAAATTTCCAGAGAGAAGGAAGGGTATATACCTCATGCCATTCTTGAGTTCTGGCTCTCATTAGATCCCGGTTTGCTTCGTAAATATTGAAGGTGGGATCCAGAGTAAAGTCAAGTTCCAGCAGCTCATTCATTACTTTGTTCCAGTGCTCGGAGTATGGTGCAGCTGCCTGCTTCCAGAGCTTTCCAGCTTCAGCAAATCTGTGCTGCTCATTTTGGTAATTGTAGTCCAAACGAAAATCCTGAATAGTGCGGTTTTCAAAAAGCGCTTCCGGCAAACCATACCAGTGTTCCATAGAAGTCAAGCCAGCTCTGGCTGAATTCAGCACATTCCATCTGGCGACGTCCAGTTGCTGGTGATGCATGATGGAACGAAGACCGATTCGCTTGTTTTGAGCAATTGCTGCTTCCATGACTTCCGGCTTCGCTCCAAAAAACTTAATTCCATCAGCACCTTTGGCCTTGTTTTCATTTACCCAAGCTTTTGCTTGCTCGGCGGTGGTTATTGGCTTCTCAGACCGTTGGCCAAAAGACGTATAAGCAAATATTCTCGGAGCAGTTATTTCATTGGCCAAGGATTTCTTTTTCTGATCCAAAACCCAATCCAGTCCATTCCCGGCAGAGGGATCTTTAATTGTTGTGATTCCGTGAGCCATCCAAAGTTTGTAGACATATTCCGCAGGAGTGCCCTGCCCCGTGCCACCGATATGGCCATGGCTATCCACAAAACCTGGAAGCAGATAGTGTCCCTCCAAATCAAGAACTTGTGTGGTGGAATCAGCTTTAGGACGTCGGTTTTCACTGATAGGCAGTCCCGGATAGCCCACGGTTTGGATCTGCGTAATCCGGTTTTTTTCTACGACTATATCCACCGGACCGACTGGCGGCGCACCTGTTCCGTCCACAAGGATAACTCCGCGAATGATTAGTTTGGTATAAGGCCCCTCGCCTTCTGCTCTGACTGGAGCGGGCAAGATCTGGGAGAAAGTCTGAAAAGTCAGGGCAAAGCCTGCGAAAGCAGTGAGTAAAATTCGTTTTATCATGGTACTGGTGGCTTTTGAAGTTAAAAAGATAGAATAAAAAGCATCAGGAAAAAATGGGTTTTAGACAACCGGAAAAGGACAAAAAAAGCCCGATCGTTACCAATCGGGCTTTTCTGAGGGAGATTAGTGGTTTTATAAATCTTTGAATTTCTCCATGATATCTTCGGAAATTCCTGTGTAGGAATAACCTCCATCGTGGAAAAGATTCTGCATGGTCACCATTCTGGTCAGATCAGAGAACATCGTCACGATGTAATCTGCGCAAGCTTCCGCTGAAGCATTTCCAAGCGGAGAAAGAGCCTCTGCAAAGTTGTAAAAAGAATCAAATCCTCCGATTCCTGATCCGGCTGTAGTTTTGGTCGGTGATTGGGAAATGGTATTTACCCGCACTTTCTTCAGTTTACCGTAGCGGTAACCGTAGCTTCTGGCGATACTTTCCAACAAAGCCTTTGCATCAGCCATATCTGTATAGAAAGGAAATACACGCTGGGCTGCAATGTAAGACAGACCCACAATGGATCCCCACTCTTTCATTGCGTCCATTTTCTCCGCCACGTGCATCATTTTGTGAAAAGAAATGGAAGAAACGTCATAAGATTTCATCGCCCATTCGTAGTTCAAATCTCCGTAGCTACGGCCTTTTCGGATATTTGGAGACATCCCGATGGAGTGCAACAAAAAATCAAAATCAGAACCCAAAAACTCCTTTGCCTCAGCATATAGTTTCTCAATATCTTCTACCACGGTAGCATCTGCAGGGATTACAATGGTATTACATTCTTCTGCGAGTTCCTTGATAGCACCCATTCTCATTGCGATTGGGGCATTGGTGAGTACGAATCGTCCACCTTGTTCTTTTACCTTCAGGGCAGTTTTCCAGGCAATTGAGTTTTCATCCAGTGCACCTGTGATGATCCCAACTTTTCCTTTGAGCAAATTTTCTGGCATATAGCTTTTTGGATTGATTTCAAAAATTCGAGGTAAAAATAGGGAAATTTTGGGATTACCAGGCTCAATTGAGCAAGAGCTCCCTGGCACTCTCCACCGCAGAAGCTGAAGGATTAGCTCCGGCAATCATTTTTGCAAGCTCAGCAATTCGCTCCTCAGCAGCTAAAAGCCTGATTTTGCTGACCGTTTTGTCAGAGGAGTTGTCTTTATAAACGAAGTAATGCAGATCGCCTTTGGCTGCCACCTGAGGCAAATGGGTGATACAAATCACCTGATGTCGGCTAGCAATTTCCTTCATCATCCCCACCATTTGCAGGGCAACTTCGCCTGAAATCCCGGTGTCGATTTCATCAAAAATCAATGTGGGAAGGGCCATTTTATCGGCCATCAAGAATTTAATAGCGAAAAGCAATCTGGAAAATTCTCCACCTGAAGCCACCTTTTTAAGTGCTTGAGGAGTTCCTCCTTTGTTGGCTGAGAAAAGCAATTCGACATCGTCCAGTCCAGATGAATTTGGGGAAACAGTTTTATGCTCCAATTGAATCCTGGCATTTTCCATTCCCAAACCGGAGAGCAAACCTTGGAGTTCTTTTTCAAAAGGAGAAAAGCAAGACTTTCGTTTCTCGGTCAAAACTCTTCCAGCCTGAAGCATCGTTTCTTGGGTTTCCTTCAAAGCTTTTTCGGCATTGGATAGACTTTCA
>DATIAI010000022.1:0-8303 GCA_035458065.1 Algoriphagus sp.
AAGGTAAATGGCTTTCCTGAGCTTTGCAAATGCCTATTCTAGGATCTTGACCAAGCGGCCAAGTCGGCCTTCTTCATCCATTCCCTCAATAATCACCAGCAATCGTTTAGCTGCATCAGTATTGTAAAATTCGAAATGAGCTTTTTGAGATGCTTCTGCTTTGATCGAAGGACTCCAAAAAACCGTTGCTCTTTTGTCTGAAATAGCGTTTTCGGCGGACTTATCTTCATACTTGGGAGCATAGAATTCTCTGGGAGAATCATACCCCCCAAATCTGGTAACCAAGGTACCGCCCACACTTCGAAAATTCATTCCTGCGCCGGTTTTGGTATAAACGGCAATAACACCGTTTGCTCCCTGAGCGCCGAAAATGGCTGCTCTTGCAGGGTCTTTGAAAATATCCACCCCGGAAACATCCCGTGGGTTGACTTGCATCAGTGTCGCAGCATCAACGGGCATATTGTCCAACAGAAACAATGGTGTAGTACCTGCGTTGACCGAGCCGACGCCCCGAATCTGAACCGAGACATCCAGACCGGAAACAAAAATCTGAACGCCGGAAACTCTTCCCTGGATCATTTGAAAAACATTGGAAAAGGCGACGTTTCCTGGGATTTTGTCCGGATTTATAGTGACATCACCTGCGCCGTAAAGTTTTCTTACAGCTTCGTCTTCTTTTTGGATGGTTTGAGCTTCAACAGTTACCTCATCCAAATCCAACACTGTTTGGTCCTCATTCAGCTGTTGCAAAAGGTTTCGTTCTTGAAATGTCGCGGCCAAAGCTGCTGGCCATGTGATTTCATTCGTATAGCTTCCGTCGATTTTTGTGAAAACTGGTTCGGGTTGAATGATACTCACGTCCACAAAGTTTTTCACGCGGCTGTCTTCCGCTGTAATCGCTACTGTGACTGAATCCTGGTAGTCCATTTCGGTCAATATAAACCGGCCGTTGGGGCCATATTCTGAACCTATGATTTCTATTCCTTCACCGATAATCGCACTGACTTTCCCGCCGCCAAGCCCTTTTTTGGTTTCTTGCTGTTCGGTGATTTGGCCTTCGATATTGATGCCTCGCTCGATGAAATGATTGATTTTTGGGAAATTGCCGGTGATCACCTCTTCCCACGAAAACCTCCTCCAACCATGTGTCAGCATCACGAGGTCAAGAATTTCCAATGTTTCGCTTTCTTGATCCTTGAAATAGTAGCCTGGCTGATGAATTTTTCCCTTTAGGTCTGAGGTCAGGAGCAAGGATGAGAAAATGTTTCCAAATGAATCTGTCTCATCGCCTACTTGATCGGCATCCGCAACTGCTATGGAAAATGAACCACCCACTGGCTGATTTTGGAAGCTGGCAGACAGATCCATCTCAATTTTGCCTCTTGGATTGATCGAGCCCGAATGTGCCAACTCAAGTTTGAGTTTGTCATCTTTTTGCACGAAAATTAATCGCTCTAGTAATGGCTTTCCATCTGCACTCATAATGGTAATCTGGTTGATTCCTGAGATCAGATTTTCTTTGGGGATTCTGACTCCCCACACTCCATTCGCGAGTACACCTTGGATCATGTAATTGATCAAGCCACGGGTTTGGGACACCAGCAAAAGCGATTCGGTTGGATAATTTCCTTGCACAAAAGCCGTGATATACGCCGCATTGGGATTATTGACGACCTGCAAAACCAAACCTTCAGAATCTGCTTTGGGAAGGGAAATGATCCGAACCTCTCCGGTTTTTGGATTGGTGATTTTTGCGGTGTTCTCAGTTTTGGAAGGGGTAAATTCCATCTTTCCCATTCCTCCAAATCTGGTTAAAAAGGAGATACCCTCAATTTCTCCTTCGATTTCCAGCGGATTACCGTCCGGATCAATTGCGCGAAATGCCAGATTGGATTTTTTTCCCATAACCAAATGGCCTCCTTCCGGCAAAAACTGGACATCTGCCAAGTTCAAACTATAAGGAAGTCGGATTTTTTGGATGACAGGGTAGTTTCCATTTTCATAATAGGTGAGTTCCAGACTTTGACTTGAATTGGCTTTCTCAGGAATGGAAAATGAAAATGAGGCCCTTCCTTGGGCATTGAGTGCGAGGGATTGCTTGTGCAATTCAATTTCGCCGGCCAAGGCCCGCAATTCCAGGGTTTGATTGCCAAGTGGATCTCCTGAATTGGAAACTGCTTCAAGTTCAATCTGGTATTTGACCTGCCCTGCCGCTGTGCTGATGGAGGCAAAGTTCACTTTTGGGAGAAAAGAACCTCCCGCTCCGTCTACTACCACAAAACTGCTGGTTTGGAAATATTCCTCTCCGAAATTCCGCATCCATGCCGTGTAAGCCTTGATTTGATAGATGCCTGTTTTGCCGAATCGTGGGATTTTAAAATCCCCAACCCCGTGTCCGTTTTCGATTTTGACTTTTCGCTGTTCCAATAATAATCCTTCCCCGTCAAAAATATCGACGTAAAGGATTTTGCTTAAGGGTGATGGAATCTGGTTGCTGCCTGCAACCAGATATGCACTAAACCAGACATCATCGCCAAGTGTATAAGCGTGTTTGTCTAAATGCAGGTAGGATTTCTCTTTAGGATATTCCTTTTGGATGCTTTCAAAGTAGGTCTGAATCTTTTCAGGAAGATTTTCCTGTGCCTGGGTTTTGAAAGTAAAAGACAGTAACGCTGCCAAAAGCAGTCCAGAAAAAAAAGTTTTCATGGGTAGAATAGTTGGGTATTAAAAACCCAAGTAATAAAACTATTGCTTCTTTCAAAAGCAAGTTAAAAAATGCTTAAATGCTGTGTAACTGAGCGACTTCGTTTTTGTTAGCAAGCTGACCACAAGCAGCATCGATGTCTTGGCCACGGGATTTTCGGACTTTGGCAATGATTCCGTTTTGCTCCAAAATTCGTACATACATTTGTACCGCCTCCGGTTTTGCCTGGCGAAATTCACCCTCGTCAATCGGATTGTATTGAATCAGGTTTACTTTGGAGGGGATGATTTTGCAAAATTTGGCGAGTGCACGAACGTGCTTTTCATCGTCATTGATCCCATCCCAGATCACGTATTCGTAAGTGACTTTTCTTTTGGTTTTTTGATACCAATATTTCAAAGCCTCCGCAAGTTCTTCCAAGGGATTGCTATCGTTGATGGGCATCAGACGAGAACGCGTTTCATTGATTGCGGAGTGGAGGGAAACGGCAAGGTTGAATTTGACTTCGTCGTCTGCCATTTTGCGGATCATTTTCGTGATTCCGACTGTGGAAAGCGTGATCCTGCGAGGCGCCATTCCCAATCCTTCAGGGGATGTAATTTTGTCAATTGCTTCAATGACATTCGCATAATTCAGTAGCGGTTCACCCATTCCCATGAAAACGATATTGGTCAGAGGGCGCTGAAAATACGTTTCGGCTTCCTCCTTGATGGCCACTACCTGATCGTAAATTTCATCCGGATTGAGGTTTCGCATGCGTTTGAGTCGGGCGGTCGCACAAAAGTTGCAATCCAAACTGCAACCGACTTGCGAAGAAACACAAGCGGTAATCCTTTTAGTCGTGGGAATCAGAACAGATTCTACAATTTTTTCATCGAAAAGTTTGACGGCATTTTTTATGGTGCCGTCAGTGCTGTGCTGCATCAGATCCACATGGATGTGATTGATGGCAAAGTTGTTTTTGAGCATTTCCCTGGTGGAAAGGGAAATGTTGCTCATGTCGTCAAAGTTTTTGAGCGATTTATTCCAAAGCCATTCATAGACCTGCTTGGCCCGAAATTTCTTATCGCCCTGAGCCACAAAAAACTCTTCCAATTCGGCAAGGCTGAGTTTACGGATGTCTTTTTTCTGATTTTCCACAGGGCAAAGGTAAGTATTGAAAGATTGGAAAATTTCAAAATTGGAAAATTGATGCCAATACAACGTATTCAAATTGAAGTCCCTGTTGGACAATCAGTATAATGCTCCGTTTGCCTTTCCTTTTATCATAAAAAAGGAGGGGATTCAGGAACTTATGACGTACTTTTGCATTTGAAAAAGCAAATTCACCCTATGCGCCAATCTTGGTGGAAAATCCTGGCAATCGTACTCCTGCTGTACACACTCACTGCCGGTTTGTTGTTGGATGTACCTCGACTCCCGATTTTGAATGAAACTATCCGGGCACTTCATTTCCATGTGACCATGTGGTTTGGAATGATCCTGATGCTGGTGATAGCAGTGGTTTACAGTATCAAATACCTTCGCAGCAATGACCTCAAATACGATGACATGGCCTTGGAATTTACCAATGCCGCCATTTTATTTGGAGTTTTGGGAATAGTAACCGGGATGCTTTGGGCAAAATTTACCTGGGGAGATTACTGGAGTGGAGACCCCAAGCAAAATGCCTCGGCGATCGGACTGCTGATGTATTTTGCCTATTTGATCCTAAGAGGTAGTATCACTGATCCTCAGCAGCGCGGAAGAATCGGTGCCGTGTACAATATTTTCGCCTTTGCAGCCTTCATTCCTTTGATTTTCGTATTGCCCAGATTAACAGATAGCCTGCACCCTGGAAACGGAGGTAATCCGGGATTCAATGCTTACGATCTTGATTCCAAACTTAGAATGGTGTTCTATCCGGCGATTATTGGTTGGACGCTTTTGGGTGGCTGGATTGCAACTGTGCGGGTTAGAATCCGTAGGGTAGAGCGCAGCATCGAAGACAAAATGATTAATTCTTAATTGATGAAAAAATTATTGACTATAGCCCTGTTGGTTTTCTCATTGAGTGCTTTGGCACAAGAGAAAATCGAAGTGACCGAAGCTGATTACACCAACTCATCGGTGGAAATGGCTGATCAAATGCGTTCCGATGGAAAAATCTACGTATTGGTTGGAATCATTACGATCATCTTTGTCGGAATCCTTGTTTACGTGGTGAATACGGATCGAAAGATTACCAAACTTGAAAAAAATCTTCCCTCTTAAATTTCCAAACAGATGAAAAAAGGACATATCATCGGACTCGGAATCATAGCCATCGCAATCGTGATCATCATGACCTCCATCGGCGATGCCAGTAGCTATGAAAGCTTCAATACTGCCTGGGAAATGAAAGAAGATGGAGAGGATAAGGCTATACACGTGGTGGGGCAGTTGAAAAAAGATGCAACCGGTCAAGTGACTGGACTCGAAGTAAGAGAGGACAAGACATCGTTCACCTTTGTGCTGGTGGACAATGACGGCACTGAGCAAAAAGTGTTTTACAATGAGCCCGTGCCGGCAGACTTCCAACGATCTGAATCCGTCGTTGTGATCGGTTCCTACCGTGAAAAAGAAATCTTCGTAGCAGATAAAATCCTGATGAAGTGCCCATCCAAATATCAGGAGACTGACGTGCAAGCGGCAGGAATGTGATGTTGAGTACTATCCCAAGTAAAAAATCATGATCAATACCTTCGTGGGTAATTTGGGCCACCTGATGACCATTGTGGCTTTTGTAAGTGCCTTAGTGACGGCCTATGCTTACATCCAGTTTTTCCGTGCAAATGAAATCGAAAAACCCAGCTGGAGACGCTTCAGCCGGATAAGTTTTTACATACATGCCGTAGCAACCGCTTTGATTGCGGCATCACTTTTTGAAATTATTTACAATCACCGCTACGAGTACTTTTACGCTTATTCTCACTCCTCCAAGGCACTCCCGGTTCATTACATGATTTCCAGTTTTTGGGAAGGTCAAGAGGGTGCATTCATCCTTTGGGCATTTTGGAATGTGGTGTTGGGATTGATTTTGATTAAAACCAACAAATTCTGGGAAGCACCGGTAATGGTGGTTTTTGCGCTGGTTCAGGCATTTTTGATTTCCATGATCATGGGAGTTGTGATCGGGGATTTGAAGATTGGTAGTTCGCCGTTTATGCTTCTAAGGGATGCGACTCAGGCGCCGATTTTCCAATTGAATCCGGATTTTGTTCCGGAAGACGGAACCGGCTTAAATCCGCTTTTGCAAAACATATGGATGGTAATCCATCCTCCGACTCTTTTCCTGGGTTATGCTTCTACGCTGGTCCCTTTTGCTTTTTTGATTGGAGGATTGGTAACCAAAAGATACTCTGAGTGGATCCGTCCGGCTTTGCCTTGGGCGATTTTTTCAGCAATGATTCTTGGGATGGGAATCATCATGGGCGCCTATTGGGCGTATGTAACTTTAAATTTTGGAGGCTATTGGAACTGGGATCCGGTGGAAAACGCCGTCTATGTTCCTTGGCTGATTTTGGTGGCATCGATCCATACCATGATCACTTTCAAGAAAAGCGCAACTGCTCTGAAAACCTCGATCGTTCTGGTAATCCTAAGCTTTATCCTGGTTCTTTATGCAACTTTCCTGGTGAGATCGGGTGTTTTGGGTGATGCGTCTGTGCACTCTTTTACAGACTTGGGGCTTTCGGGACAATTGCTGATTTACATGCTTTTCTTCATGGTAATCGCAATTTTTCTTGCAGCAAGAGCATGGAAACATATCCCAACTTCCGAAAAGGAGGCCTCTGTTTATTCCCGTGAATTCTGGATTTTCCTTGGCGCTGTTACGCTGGGATTGATGTCATTTCAAGTCATTTTGCCTACTTCAATTCCCGCATGGAATGCTTTAGTGGAAAGCTTCGGTGGCATCTCCAACATGGCACCACCGGCCGATCAGGTTGAGTTTTACACCAAATTTCAGCTTTGGTTTGCTGTAGCGATCGCTTTATTGACTTCAGTTGGGCAGTTTTTCTGGTGGCAAAAAATTGACAAGAAAGCTCTTAAAGAAGCTTTGGTTACTCCATACATCGTTTCGGTTTTGATCTCTGCTGGGATTATCGTTTTGGCAAAAGTATATGACTGGAAATATATTATCATAGTACTGGCTGGCACCTTCACGATTGTAGCCAATGCAGTGATTTTGGCGAAAATTCTCAAAAAATCGACTTTCAAACTCGCTGGTGGCTCATTGGCTCACATCGGTTTGGGGATGATCCTGATCGGGATTATGTTCAGCTCGGGATATTCTGATGTGATTTCGATTAACATGTCAGGCCTGACCTATAGCAACAGCTGGGAAGATGAGATGAACAAAGAGCACGTCCTACTTTGGATCAATAAACCAACTCAGATGAAAGATTATACTGTCATCTACCGTGGTCGGCAGAAAAAAGTAGTCGGCGTTCCTGAGTACGTTCCTGCCAAGATTTTGGAATCCACAGGAAATGTGAATCAAGCCTTGGCACTTGAGGATTACAAGGATTATTTCAAAAAGGGAGATTCGGTCATGATTGTACTTGAAGAAAACGACTACTTCAAGATCGATTATATGCAGAATGAGGTTCTGAAATTTTCCCTCAGCCCGATGTCACAATTCAATGAGGGAATGGGGGGTTTGATTTCCTCTCCTGATTCCAAGATCTATCTCAACCGGGATTTGTACACTTATGTCGCTGCTATGAACGATTACGCAGATCCTGATTGGAAGGAAGATGAGAATTATGAAGTCTCACCCGGAGAGCAGTTTCATATCGCAGATTTCGTGACCTATTTCGATGGTGCAGAAGTTCTGAAAGAAATCGAAGGATACCAGCTTCAGGAAGGCGATGTGGCAGTAAAAGCCAAGCTTCGCGTTTTGGATTATGATGTGGAAAAAACCCTGGAACCGACCTTTATCATCCGAAACAATCAAGTGGGAAAACTGCCTGTGATCGATACGGAACTGGGATTGAAAGTCAGTCTGGAAAATATCCTGCCCGAGCAAAATAAGTTTGTTTTCAAAGTCAACCAATACCAAAAAGACTATGTGGTGATGAAGGCAATCGTGAAGCCTTACATCAATGTGCTTTGGATTGGGACCATCATCATGCTGATCGGATTCACAGTGGCCATTTTCCGTCGTTTCGACGAGTTCCAAAAGATGAGGGACAAAGGATTGGAATAACTTGATTTCGGATTTCGGATTTTCGATTTCGGAAATATAAAAGCTCGATAATTCGAGCTTTTATTGTTTTCAAGAGGGTTTCCGTTTTAGATGAATGATGTCAACTTCCTTTTCTCAAAAAATCTCAAATCCGAAATCCCACTTCCCAAATCCGAAATCAATTACTTTTGCGCCATGTTAGATTTCAAGCAGATTCTTTCCGTTTCACTGATTCTTTTCTCGGTAATAGATATTTTGGGCTCGATCCCGATTGTGATCAATTTGCGTAAAAAGGTCGGTCACATCAAGTCTGAGCGGGCAACCCTTGCAGCAGGGCTTTTAATGATTGCTTTTTTGCTGGTAGGTGAATCGATTTTGAAGCTTTTTGGG
>DATIAI010000023.1:0-2120 GCA_035458065.1 Algoriphagus sp.
CTCAGCAATTCGCTCCTCAGCAGCTAAAAGCCTGATTTTGCTGACCGTTTTGTCAGAGGAGTTGTCTTTATAAACGAAGTAATGCAGATCGCCTTTGGCTGCCACCTGAGGCAAATGCGTGATACAAATCACCTGATGTCGGGTAGCAATTTGCTTCATCATCCCCACCATTTGCAAGGCAACTTCGCCTGAAATCCCGGTGTCGATTTCATCAAAAATCAATGTGGGAAGTGCCATTTTATCGGCCATCAAGTATTTAATAGCGAAAAGCAATCTGGAAAATTCTCCACCTGAAGCCACCTTTTTAAGTGCTTGAGGAGTTCCTCCTTTGTTGGCTGAAAAAAGCAATTCGACTTCATCCAGTCCGGATGAATTTGGGGAAACAGTTTTATGCTCCAATTGAATCCTCGCATTTTCCATTCCCAGACCGGAGAGCAAGCCCTGAAGTTCATTTTCGAAAGGAGAAAAGCATGACTTTCGTTTTTCAGTCAAAACTCTTCCAGCCTCCTGCATTGTTTCTTGGGCTTCCCTCAAAGCTTTTTCGGCATTGGATAGACTTTCATCCAGGTTTTGGAACTGGAAAACTTTATCTGCCAAGTCACTTTCGATTTGCATCAATTCCTCCACTGAATTTGCACCATGCTTCTTCTGAAGCTGGTAGATTCTACTCAAGCGATCCCGGATTTGATCCAGCTTTTCAAAGTCAATTTCAACTTTGCTTTCCTCATCGGTAAGAGTTTCAACCAAATCTTTGACTTCAATCAGGACACTTTGGAATCGCTCCCTCAGCTCAGCGAATTTGTGCGCCAAACGTTCCAGATTTTGCATTCCGTGAAGAATTTGACCCATTCCCTGCACAACTCCAAACTGCTCCTCTTGGAACAGAGCAAGCATTTCATTGATTTTTAGCTTGATTTCTTCCGCGTTTTCAAGGACCTCCTGCGTTGACTCCAGATCAGCCTGCTCGCCAGCTACCAATGACAACGCACTTAATTCATCCAATTGAAATTGGTTGAAATCAGCCTCCTTTTGTAATTCAAAGGCTTTGTGCTTCAGTTCCTCGTATTGGGTTTTAGCTTTTCGAAAAGCCTGATAAGTTTTCCGATAGGTTGCCAGCTCCTCATTAGTCTGGGCATATGCATCCACCAAAGCCAATTGATAACTTCCCTCACCCAACTGAAGCGTGTCATGTTGGGAATGGACATCCATCAGTTTGGCGCCAAGAACTTTCAATGAATCGAGTAAAACGGGCGTATCATTGACAAAAGACCTGGACTTTCCCCCAGGACTGATTTCCCGACGGATAATGCACGTTTCCTCAAAATCCAATTCCTCTTGCTCAAAAAATTCCCGGAGACCGTATTCCCCTATTTCAAAAACCCCTTCGACAACACATTTCCTGTCTTCATGAAGTAGAACTTTTGTATCCGATCGATTCCCCAACAAAAGCCCAACGGCTCCCAACATGATGGACTTGCCCGCGCCGGTTTCCCCAGTAATCATGCTCAGTCCACTACTGGGTTGCATGTGTAATTGATCGATGAGTGCGTAATTGGAAATGCTAAGCGATTTGAGCATATACTGGTTAAGCTTTGAGCAAAGCTAAAAAAATCGAGACTAGCTTCTCAGTAGCTCGTTGTACTTTTTGGCGTTATTTGGATCTACCTCCAAAAGTAATTTCACTGCTTCATCCCGAATTTCAAAAGGCGCACTCTTCAAAATCTCAGCTATTTCATCGGATTTGGCATCTACAAAAGATATAGTGAAGATGCCGTTAGGCTGAAGTTTATTAGCCTCAGCCACCAATCGGATAGCTTCCAGGATATTTTTATAAGCACTTTCGGGATCAACCTGAATCATATCCATCCCCTCTCGGTGATATAGATAATAGGCCTGTCTGATCGAAGAATAAATGGTCGAAACATATATGTCATTGATCAGCCAATAGCGGCTCCTCCGATCCGACTGGGTCTGTACCCAACCCGGGCGGCCGGACTGTTGGGCATTGTTGACGATATCATTGGCAACTTCGAAAAAAGGATTCCCACCAAGGCTGGAAAAGGAGTCATAATCTATTCCCAAAGCGATATGGGCATAAAATGCCAACAGCGAACTGATGT
>DATIAI010000024.1:0-4872 GCA_035458065.1 Algoriphagus sp.
TGGAAAAGGAATTTGGCAATGTATCCCCTCCCGAATCAAGCCTGCCTGTGGCAGACAGGTTCGGGACAGGCTTACCCCCTTTGACAAGGATTTGGTTTCCTTTTGGAAATTGAAATCAAAGGGGAATTGCGGCGGAATGATTTACAATTGCATTTCCAGTCCGGCACCGATAGGTATCGGTGAAGAAGCAGGACAACAGGAAACCAGGAAATTGGTGTCAGTGAAGACACTGACCCCGGCGGTAGAAATGACCCTGAAGGGGTCAAACTTTTCAATAGCCCCGGGTAAGGAGGCACGATCCTTCGACATGCTCTGGAACCGCGCAACCCGGGGTAAAAAACGTCAAAAGGACCCAGCGATGGCCTAGGATGTTGATTTGGAAAATAGAGTTCATGCCAGCGCAATGGAAAAGGAATTTGGAAATAAATCCCCCTGGCCCCCTTTGGTTGACATTAATAATCCTCTCGAGCAGTAACGGTCAAGGGGGAGTCGCGGCGGTGTGATTTGGAAATTTGGAATCGGATCGCAAATCCTGTGGCAGGTCCTCAAGGGAGTCGAGGAGCAGGAAAGATGGACGTGAAAAACCAACATCCGGGTTTTGAAATCTATGGCAATTGCTAAAAATCCAATCAGACGATCGATTTAACAGATTTCTTGAGTCTAAAATCAAACAGGTACCAGACCATCAAAGCCAAAAAACCCAAAACAGATGTGACAAGAAGGATTGAACTCCAAGACGCGGCATAGCGGTCCACCATAAAATAGTACATGTAACCCAAAATGGTCAGTGATATTCCCCAGTTTAGGTACTTCCAGACACCCAGGACTTTGAGGCCTTTTTCTGCAACCTGTTTGGCCTGTCTTTTAAGCGCTATCCAGATGCCCGACAGGATCAGGCTACAAATCGCCAGCCCTCCAAAAAACCAGATAATTTTGGTGGTCAAACCTCCCCAATTTCCAAAATGAAGCGGATCGGCAATGTCATTCAAATACATGGTGGTGGGAATTTCCTCGGCTTTTTGCAGGCCAACCACGCGGTAAGAAACCGGATCAACATAAACTCTGTTTGACCTTTTTCTCACCAAAGGAACATGGCTTTTCCCATTGATGTAAATAGGCTCTGACACCTTACTGCCGGGAACTATGTTCCCGATTTGCAGACCTGGAATTTTCTCCAAGGCAAGGGTAGCCGCCCTATCATAGTCAAGCTGATAAGTAATTGAGGAAGTCGCATCATAGGAATGTGCTTTTTCTTCCAGTTTGGGGGCAAGGGGATTTGAGATATCAGACACCCTTCCAATATTGGTCCGCTCAATAAAGTACCAGATTCCCGTGATGGACATCAACAGGGCAAATGGAACTGTCCAGAGTCCAACAACCCGGTGTAGACTTCTGAACAAAACCAACAGGCCTTTTCCTGTTTTCAACTCAAAAAGCTTGTTCCACCATTTTTTGTAAAAAAACAGGGGCGTAATCATGGAAACCAGTAAAAAGAAGGCAAAGACCAGAACAATGAAATACCCGATCTGATTGAAAGGCATAAACAGGTAATAGTGAAAATCACGGAAAAACCGCTGGAAAGTCACGGTGGTGCTACCTGTCACCTGCCCTTTGACGGGATCTACAAATACGTAGTATCTCTGTCCCTCCAATTCCACATAGACAATGTCATTCAGGTAAGGTTCATCACCCATTTCCCAATAGGTCAGCTCTCCGTCCGGATAGGCTTTTTGAACTTCCCGGGCCAGTTGATTATAAGACTTCCGGTCTCCATCACCCGATGCGCGAAGTCCCGGATAGAAAAGCCAATCCATTTCGTTGCTCAGCGTAGCCAGTGTACCTGAAAAGCACACGATAAAAAACAGGATGCTTAACTTGACACCTATCCAGCTATGGATCTGAAACAGACTCTTTTTATTCAGCTTCACTGACCGCTACTTTGGATTAGAAAGTATAAGAAACCGTGGCCATCAGGTTACGCGGAGCTCCGGGAAACAGCCTCAGGTAATCATAGCCTCCCACCCAATGTCTTTTATCCGTAAGGTTATTCACATTGAGCTGAATCCGGATGTTTCCACTGGTGTAATACAAGGCGCTGTTCATCAGGAGATATCCCGGAATAGTTTGGGTTTGGGAAAGGGATACATTCCGTTCACTCACAAAGTTGGTCCCGAAGCCAATGCCCAAACCGTCAAGGCTACCCAAGTCGAATTCATACTTTGTCCATAGATTCCCCTGGTGTTTTGGAGCATTTGGCTTTTGCCTGTTGAGATCTGCCTCCACAGGGCTTGAGGTGATCTCTGCATCATTGTAGGCATAGGAAGCCATCACACTCCAGTTGAGCAAAATTTTCCCTGTTAAATCCAGCTCGAAACCTTTGGCTTGCTCTTCACCGATTTGTTGAAGGAGATCCTGTTCTCCGGCTACAGGATACAGGGTGTTTTTCTGGGTGATCTGATAAACTGCAGTGGTCAGTTCCAGCCTTTTTCCAAACCAATCCGATTTCATCCCAAATTCTATCATGTCCGATATCAGGGGATCGAAAGGTCCTCCTGCATTCGGATTGGAAATGGAAGAAGCCGTCTGGGGGTTGTATCCTTCGACATAGGTTCCATAGAAGTTGATATTTTCATTGATACCATACACCAGCCCTAACCGGGGGAGGAATGCATGCTGTTTAACTTTTGTCTCTTCTACGGTCTTGTAATTTTCAAAATCCGTGTAATTCTCTACCCTCATCCCGATCATGGCTTGGAGTCGGCCCCATTTGATCTGATCCTGAAGATAAAACCCGTTCAATTGATAAAGTGTGGGGTCAAAAGCGCTTGAGGCATAAAAATACTTCGACATGTCCTGCATCCTATTGGAGGCCAATGGATCGTTCAGGTCAAAATGGGAAACGTTTGGGACAGGATTACCGGCAGCATCCAGAAGGAACTGACTTTTATTGGCCGGGTTGTATCTTGCTATACTTCCGGTGTTTGCCGCATTTCTGTAGCCACTGGCGGTGAGTTGGGAACCTCCTGGAGGAAGTACTTCTTTTGCAAAATCATATCCAAAAACAAACTGATGATTTAACACTCCTGTTTCGGTTGTCCAGTTGAAATAAGTACTCAAATTATCCACATACCGGCTTCTTTTTCTCAAGAAAACCTGTCTCCCGACCAGATTTGGAATGGTTTGGTTATTCCCGTCCACCGCATAGGAATTGGAGCTTCTGTGTTCGCTCAGGTCTTCATTATACCCGGTGCGCATGTAGGATGCATTAAGACTCAGCTTGGAATTAAACTGGTGATTCATGGAAGCTGTCACCGTATAGGTTTGTTCATTCAGGAAATCATTTCCGGTGTTGAGTGAAAGTGACGCCGGGGTTGCATAGGGGTCATCCTCAAAAGCCGACTGGCCGCGATCCAGCCTGCTTTTGGAGGAGTTGTAAACCAGATCAAGATTCACACGGGTTTTATCTGAGGGCAAAAACGAAATGGATGGCGCGAATACCAGGTTTTTATCAAACTGAAGGTCCCTGAACGACTGGGTATCTTCAAAGCCAAAATTCAAACGGTAGAGCAAGGTTTTGCTTTCATTGGCTGGCCCGGTAAAATCCGCCAAGGCCCTAAAATTATTAAAGCTCCCCAGAGAAAAGGAAAGTGAGTTTCTAAACTCATCCAGAGGTTTTTTGGTCACCCTGTTGATGACTCCGCCGGGACTTGCATTTCCAAAAAGTGCCGATGAAGGACCTTTGAGAACCTCAACCCGTTCCAAAAAATTAATCAGAGGCTGTTTCCAAAATCCTGTAGTGGTCCGCATGCCGTTAACCAATTGGGTGCTGGAGGAACCGTTAATTCTGAAACCCCGGATGGTAATGTCATCATAAAACGTAAACTGGTTTACCCCGCTCATATTTTTTACCGTTTCTCCAGTCCGCATCAGTCCCTGGTCAGAAATAAGTTCTTTGGTCACATAGGACACTGATTGGGGAAGGTCTTTAATCGGAGTCTGCGTTTTACTACCCAAAAAAGTATTGGAGTTTTTGTAACCATCCTCCTTTCTTCCCACTATTTCCACGGATTGGAGTTCGGATTCTGATTCTGTCAATTGGAAATTCTTTGTTAAAGCATTGCTTACAAGAAGTTTTTCCTGAACCGTTTTGTATCCGATAAAAGAAACTTTCAGATTGAATTCCCCGGAAGAAGGAAAACTTAAGGAATACCTTCCGTCTTTCCCGGCTACTACGCCCCTATTGCTCCCTACCAGTTGGATACTAGCTCCGGGAAGTGGCTGACCGTTTTGATCATTGATTTTGCCGGAAAGGACTACCTGTGCGCTTGCTGTAAAGGAGAGGAAGAAACAGAATAGAAAGACGAGCGGGTAAAATTTCTTCATTTTATTTAGACTTATTATTGATAAGGCAAAACTAGAAGACCCAAATCAAAAAATCAAACTTTATTTAGATTGATTTTAATTAGAATGAAAAAGATTAAGAAAACCTATCCAGGATAATTTTTCAGCAATAGAAAGGCACAATAATTCGTGTTTTGGAAAAATAAATCTGTCAAGGAATGAAGGTCTTTGATAATCTGTGGGTTAGAGTCCCGCACGTGCGGGATTAAACATGGTCCCGTAGGTACGGGAGGAGCAAAATCCTTGCAGAAATGCAGGTCTTATTTTTTAAGGGATGATTTTTTTTATCTACATCCTTTTTTCTCCAGGCACTGACAAATACTACGTCGGAAAATCAGAGGATCCTTTTCGCATGCTTTCAGAACACAATCTTGGCAGGTTCCATAAATCATCTACTTCAGGAAGGACTTGGATAATAGAGGCTATTTTTGAAATTTTCGGTTTGGAATAAAAATCTTTCTCTTTATTGTC
>DATIAI010000025.1:0-11001 GCA_035458065.1 Algoriphagus sp.
ATTCATGAAAAAAATCCCGGAAAGAAGTAATAATTTAAGATTCATGTGGCTTAGAATTTTCAGTCCACAAACCTATTAATTAGATCAATTCTAAACAAGCTATTTGTAATCAATCTAAATAAAAAAAATAAGAAGGGCTGCAGTTTTTTGTATCACGTCGCAAAATCTCTTGACTTAATCCGGAAAATCAATGCTTCCGCAGGATCATCAAAATTGCTTAACACAGATGAACGAGGTAGTATAAAAATCTTCCTTGGCGAAAAACTGCAGCATCGAAAACCCTAAATTCCTTTACTAACGGATAATCGTCCATAGACCACAGTCGACGGTCCACAGCGAAGTCCCTTCAAACGTGAAGCCCTCAGATACTTGGCTATTGGCAACAAAGCGGATAATCAGATAAATCAAATAGAGCAATCTAAAAACAAGGTCTTTTCCTGGGCATGTACTAGTTTAAAGGCTCAATTAATAAACCCATGAACCGATTACTCCTGATACTCGCCCTCATTCTGTCATTTTCCCGCTTTATTCCAGTTTCGGCTCAAGAAACCATCGTCTTCAAAGGAGGCCAAGAAGGGCATGCGATCTACCGAATCCCGGCAATCATCGATCTCCCAAACGGTGATTTACTTGCTTTTGCCGAAGGAAGGGTAAACGGAAGCGATGACTTTGGTGACGTGAATCTGGTGATGAAAAGAAGTACCGATCAAGGGATTTCCTGGTCAGGAATCCAGACTTTGCTGGACTTTGATTCGCTACAGGCTGGTAATCCAGCGCCTGTGGTAGACCTTTTTGATCCAAATTACCCCCATGGCGTAATCTATCTTTTCTACAATACCGGAAACAATCACGAATATGATATCCGGATGAACCGGGGAGTACGAGAGGTCTGGATGATGAAGTCTTACGACTTAGGTAAAAGCTGGGGAAATCCAGAGAATATCACACTCCAAGTTCACAAACCCAACAACCCGGATTTTAATCCTCAGTACAAAAACCAGGCGGATTGGAGACATTACGCGAATACTCCCGGTCATGCATTCCAGTTTAAAAACGGGAAGTTCAAAGGCAGGATTTACGTAGCCGCAAATCATTCTGTCGGAGACCCGCAGGAAAATTTTGCAGAATACCAAGCTCATGGTTTTTACACCGATGATCACGGAAAAAGCTTTCAGGTGTCTGAGTCGGTCGAAATCCCCGGTTCCAACGAATCCATTGCTGGCGAACTAACTGGCGATCGGATGATCATGAGCATCAGAAATCAACAAGGCGATATCCGAAATCGAATTTTAGCCTATTCCTCCGATGGCGGCAAAAGCTGGGATGAAGCCTTTTTTGATGAGGATTTGCCGGATCCGGTCTGTCAGGGCTCGATTTTGGATCTCGGAATCAAGGACGGAAAAACAATTTTGGCCCATTCCAACAATGCCAATGAAACCGAAAGAAATCAGCTTACGGTTAAAATAAGCTTTGATGAGGGTAAAACCTGGGAATTGACGATTCCGATTGATTACACCGGAGACTCCTCCAAACTTCCCTGGACTGCCTATTCTGACCTGGTTAAACTGGGGGAAAACAAGTTGGGGATACTTTATGAACGGGACAATTACCGGGAAATCATTTTTAAACAAGTAGTCTGGGAACACTAAAGCTCCTTTTGAATTTGGGTTTATGAGATTTTGAAAAGGAGTTTTGGATCAACTTTTCAACTAACATAAGCAGCTGTTTTTCAATGGATTTAATTTCATTGCAGCATGATCAATGTCATTTTTTTGACCCTCATTAATCGCGTCATTTGATCATGGATTAAAAAAGTATTGGCCTGGATCAATCAATAAAAGAGGCGAAACTCCATGTTTAAAGACAGGAAATATGCGGGATTGAAGCTTGGAGAAGCCTTAAAAGCTTACGAAAAGGAGAATCCATTGATCATTGGAATTCCAAGAGGAGGAATTGAAACGGCTTTTTATGTAGCTCAAAAACTCAACGCAGAGATGGTTCCGGTCATCTCCAGAAAACTGGGCTATCCTTTCAATCCCGAATTCGCAATGGGAGCTGTGGCTGAGGATGGAAGCCTTTACATTTCTCCTATGGCATCTTCCAGAGTCAGTCAAATCCAAATCGCAGAAATCCTTTTAAAAGAAAAGCATGAAATACGCAGGAGAATTGAACTGCTGCGCAAGGGAAAACCTCTTCCTGTTTTGAAAGGCAGAACAGTAATCGTAGTGGACGATGGTATTGCCACAGGTGCCACACTTTTTGCAACTCTCGAACTTGTCAAAAAACTTAAACCCGGAAAATTAATAGTTGCCGCCCCAATCGGATCTCCCGAAACCCTGCTGCAACTGGAAGAATTGGCCCAAAAGGTCATCGTACTGGAATCACCTCCTGACTTTTACGCAGTGTCACAAGGCTATGAATTCTTTAAAAACCTGAGTGATGAAGAAGCACTTGAATTCATCAAACGCCACGAAATCGAGCATGGTGCAAACGTCACCCGAAAAGATGATAATTCCCCAAGCGAGATTCCTCCCGATAGCCATCGGGATGACCTTTGAAAATCAATTTTTAAACAGATGAAAATGAAAGGGAAAACCAAAGCAATCAACAATCGGAAAGAAAATTCTTAAACCCTAACACAGCCATGGAAACCAAAGACAATAAAAAATTGGGTGTCTGGATGGATCAAAGCCGCGCCTATCTGATCGCCTGTGAAGACAAACAGGCTTCCCTAATGGAAGAAGTGGAATCCCCGGTGGAAAGCATGGTCCGATATCCCGGCGAAACGGACTCCAAATTCCGGGTGGGAGGTACACATGCGGCATCCAATCAGGAAATTAAATCCAACAATATCCATCAGGAACAAGTGAAAAGGTATTTTTCAATGTTGGAGGAAAAACTACAAGGATTCGAGGACATCCTACTTTTCGGACCCGGGGTTTTGAAAAACCAGTTTCTTAAAAAAATATCCTCAAATAAAGCTTTCAGCAAAGTTAAGGTCCACCTTCAGGATGCTGATAAGATGACAACAAATCAGCTTCTGGCCGTAGTCAGAGGGCATTTTTCAACCAGAAATTCAACCTGATCGATCGGGAAACATCCCTTGGGAAATTGGAAAACCCAAACTTTGCCACTAAGAAATTTGAAAAAATTGGATTTGATTATCCGCGTTGTTGCCAGTAACCTAAAGAAAGAGGGTTTGAAGATCGATTTTTCCTTCTTTTGACGGTGGTCTGTGGACGAATATCCGCAACATTCGAAATCCTAATTTACCTTACTGGCAGAATTGCGGGTATACCTTAAAATGAATATCCGAAAAGAGACTATTCGATTCTTCCCTCCTGAATCTAAAATCTTTCTTCTGTCTTGGATCTTGATTCTTGGCTCATACCTCTTGATTCTTTGGCCTTGCCCCAAAATTGCCACATTCTCAATTGATTTTGTCGGAAAAGGGAATTCTGCTTACATTTTAAAAACTTAAGCAAACCCCAACACCTATGAACAAAAAACAATTACTCCCCATGTTGAATTGGGGAGCCATGGTCATTAGTTCGATTCTTCTTTTTTCCTGCCAAAAACCAGTCGAAGCTCCGGTTGAAACAGAAGTCCGATCCACCACCCTTCTCAAGGACTATGTTCACTCTCCGGATTCAACTTTCCGCTACGAAATCGTCCACTCGGTCCCTGGCGAAAAGGCTGATTTTCATGTTTTGAAAATGTATTCCCAGCATTGGCTCACTTCGGACATCGTGGACAAAACCGAATGGTGGCATTGGGTCTCAATAGTGATTCCAAAAGACACTCCCCATGAGACCGGAATGCTTTGGATCGGAGGAGGAAGCACCAATTCCAAAATGCCTGAACAACCTGATCCACTGATCTTGGCCGCATCCACTCAGACCAACTCGATCGTCGCACAAATCCACAACGTTCCCTTTCAGCCTATCACATTTGCCAACGACACCTTTGGGGAGCGCTATGAAGATGAGATTATATCTTATGGATGGAGGAAATTTCTGGAGGGAGGAGCCAAAGATGAAGATGCAATTTGGCTGGCCCGTCTCCCAATGACCAAAGCTGCCAAGCTAGCCATGGATGCTGTCACTGAAGTAGCAAAAGATAAATACAGTAAAAACCTAAAAAACTTTGTAGTTGGCGGTGCATCCAAAAGAGGCTGGACAACCTGGACCACCGCTGCAGTGGACGACCGTGTGGTAGCCATCATTCCGGTGGTAATCGACCTGCTCAACTTGGTTCCCTCCTTTGAGCATCACTGGCAAAATTATGGTTTTTGGGCGCCTGCGGTCCAGGATTATGAAAGAGAAGGTGTGATGAATTGGGTAGGTACACCGGAATTTGACCGGATGATGGAAATCACCGAGCCTTATTCATTCCGAAAGGACTACGACATGCCAAAGCTTCTTATCAATGCTGCCGGGGACGAATTTTTCCAACCTGACAGCTGGAAGTTTTACTATGACAGCTTACCTGGAGAAAAACACGTGATGTATGTCCCCAACTTTGGCCATGACGTGGGGGACTCTGACGCCGTTCCAAATCTGATTTCCTTCTACAACTCTGTTTTGAACAACACTTCCCGACCAAAGTATGAATGGAAAATCGAAGGCGATAAAATCATGGTAAAAACCGATCCAACCCAAAAACCCGTTTCTGTCAAACTCTGGTCTGCCTTTAATCCATTGGCCAGAGATTTCCGAATAGATGTGTTTGGTCCGGGTTGGACAGCAGAGGAAATTGCATTGCCTGAAAATGGAGAATTTGAGGTTCTGATGAAAACACCTGAGTCCGGCTTCCGTGGCTATTTTGTCGAGTTGACCTTTGCCGGTGAGACACCACTTAAAGTCACCACCGGGATCGACGTACTTCCAAGAACCTATCCTTTCGAGCCATTTGTACCAAATCAACCGGCAAAAGCTATAAGCGGAAATTAAAGCTAGCTGAAATGAGGAGGCTGTTTAATCCCCGCTGAGGTTCTTTTATCCTAAGCGTTAAATAAGGAATCAGCAGTTCACCTTTTCCCAAAACCACATTGCCCACAGGTCAGAGCCGGACAGTTTCAAGAAAATGTCCGGCTTTTTTGTTAGGTTGAATTCTGCATTTTCAACTTAACCCTGAACACATGAATTTCTTTATCAGCTTTTTAACTCTCTTGAGCATATCTTCTTTTTCTCCAAAAAATGAAAAACCGGACCCAATCATCCTCTCATCCGGGTTCATCTATGAAACGGCTCCCTTTCCTGAATGCCACGCTTCCACCCTTGTCGAAACCCAATCGGGAATCATGGCTTCATGGTTTGGAGGTACCAAGGAGAGAAATCCCGATGTGAGTATTTACACCTCCAGACTCAGCAACGGGACTTGGTCTGTGCCTAAAATGGCAGCCGACGGAGTGCAAAATGACACACTTCGCTATCCAACCTGGAATCCGGTATTACATCAAAAAGATGATGGTGAACTGGTCCTTTTCTATAAAGTAGGCCCACATCCAAGAGATTGGTGGGGTGTATACAAAACCTCTAAAGACGAGGGGAAATCCTGGTCCAATGAGATCCCAATTCCTGACAATCTCCTGGGACCAATCAAAAACAAAGCTGTAAGATTGGCTGACGGAACAATTCTGTATCCGAGCAGTTTTGAGACTACCGAAAGGTGGACAACACACATCGAAACTTCTGATGCTGAGCTCAAAAACTGGAAAAAAACTGAAATCGATAATGCAGAGTTCAACGCCATTCAGCCCACCGTCTTATTCCATCCCAACGGAAAACTGCAGCTCCTTTGTCGGACCAAAGAGGAAGTAGTGTCAACCACCTGGTCAACCGATCAGGGAAAAACCTGGTCCAAAATGGAGGCAACCAACTTGGTTAACAACAATTCGGGTATTGATGGAGTAACCTTAAAGGACGGCTATCACCTGCTGGTTTGCAATCCGATAAAAAAAGGCAGGAACAAGATTAGTCTTTTTGGATCTGCAGACGGTATTACCTGGGAAGAACTCCTGGTTTTGGAGGATGAAAGCAAAGGTGAATTCAGTTATCCAGCCATAATTCAGGCAACCGATGGCACCGTCCACATCAGCTATACATTCAACCGAAAAAAGGTAAAACATGTACATCTAAAAGTCTAATCTCTTACCAATCATCAAACCTATGAGCCCTAACAATACATTCCAGGGGATTTACCCTCCAATGATCACACCCCTGAATCCGGATTTTTCTTTGGATGTGGCCCACACGGAAAAAATCATCGAACACCTGATCGAAGGTGGGGTTCATGGAATTTTTATCCTCGGAACAACAGGGGAATCTGCAAGTATCAGCCTAGATGTCAAGAGTGACCTCATCCGACTGACCTGCAAAAAAGTAAACGGCAGAGTGCCTGTTTTGGTAGGAATCACCGAATGTTCATTCGTTCAAAGTCTTGATCTGGCTGCAATCGCACATGAATCAGGCGCTACCGCTTTGGTTGCGGCTCCCCCGTTTTATATCAATATTGATCAGGATGAGTTGGTGAATTATTACCAAAAACTTGCGGATGCAGTGAAATTGCCACTTTTCCTATACGACATGCCATCTCACACCAAAGTCAACATCTCGGTGGAATCGGCTGTCAAACTTTCGGTTCATCCGAATATCGTCGGGCTGAAGGACAGTTCAGGAAATCCGGATAACTTCCGCGCACTTTGCAAAGCATTCAAAGACCAACAGGACTTTAGATTATTCATTGGTCCGGAAGAAATTTTGGCAGATATTCTTGAGATGGGCGGACATGGCGGAGTTTGCGGTGGAGGAAATCTTTTCCCTAAACTCTATGTGAGCCTGTATGAAGCATTTCAAAAAAAGGATCAGGAAAAAGTCCTTTCTCTCAAGGAGACAATCCTTTTTCTCAGCGAAAACATTTACAAAAACGGAACTTATAAATCAAGCTACCTAAGAGGGCTCAAAGCCTCACTTTCATTTGAGGACCTTTGTCAGGATGTTCTTGCTCTTCCCCTCTACTCTTACTCGGATGAAGAAAAAGCTGAGCTTCGTGAAAGATTCCTCACGGTCAAAGATCGGGTAGAACAGACCTTGTTGATCACGATTTAACAATCCCCTATAGGCGGGGGGCGAGGTTAAGCCATCGCACATGGCCAAATTGCCCCTTTGCCTAACTTTGCTATATTATCCTTAATCCTCCAAAATATTCTCCTCAATGCCAATTCTCGATTTAGCCATTTTCCTTTTTTACATGGTTGCCATAGTTGGTTTTGGAGTTTCATTTTCCTTTCGCAAAAGATCCTCCTCAGACTACACCACAGGAGGAGGCAGACTACCTGCCTGGGCCATCGGGATGTCAATCTTTGCCACATTTGTGAGTAGCATCAGCTTCCTCGCTTACCCTGGCAATGCTTACACCACCAATTGGAACGGATTTGTATTCAGTCTTTCGATTCCTTTGGCAGGATGGGTAGCGGTAAAATATTTTGTTCCCCTCTACAGAAACTTAAAGAGCGAATCCGCTTATTACTACCTGGAGCAGCGTTTTGGAACTTGGGCACGGGTTTATGCATCCATCTGCTACTTGCTTACCCAATTGGCGAGGATGGGAGCTATTCTGTATTTGTTGGCACTTCCGATGAATTCCCTTTTGGGAATGAGTATTCCTGCAATAATTGTAATCACTGGTATTAGCGTGGTGATCTATTCCATGTGGGGAGGAATCGAAGCGGTGATCTGGACCGATGCTGTCCAGGGAATTATCCTGATTGGTGGAGCATTGGCTTGTGTTTTGGTGATCTTCGCCGAAATTCCCGGTGGAGCTTCTGAGGTATTCAGGATCGCCAATGAGTCGGACAAGTTCAGTTTTGGTAGCTATGACTTTGATTTTACCACTTCGACATTTTGGATGATTTTGGTTTATGGGCTCTTCATCAATCTCCAGAATTTCGGGATTGATCAAAGCTATGTGCAGCGCTATTTGACGGCTAAAACCGAGAAAGAAGCCAAAAAATCAACTTGGTTGGGAAGCTTGCTTTTTGTGCCTGTTTCTTTGGTCTTTTTCTTTATTGGATCAGCTCTGTTTGCCTTTTACCAAGCTCAGCCGGAATTACTTCCAGCAGGTACACCCGGCGACAAAGTGTTTCCCTATTTTATTGTCAATCAACTTCCGGTAGGGTTTACAGGCCTTTTGATTGCCGCCATTTTTGCTGCAGGAATGAGCACCATATCCACCAGTATCAACAGTTCCGCGACAGTGATTCTATCGGATCACTTCAGAAAATACATTCACAAGGACCCTTCTGACAAACTTTCACTTCGTGTCCTGCGCCTAAGCGCTTTGGGGATGGGATTGTTGAGTATAGTGGTAGGTTTGGCTTTCAATGGTGTCACCAGTGCCCTGGATGCTTGGTGGGCACTTTCATCCATTTTCAGCGGTGGCATTTTAGGGCTTTTCCTTTTGGGATTGCTTTCCAAAGCAAAAAATCCTCAGGCAGTCGTGGCAGTGATTTTGGGAGTTTTGGTAATCGGATGGATGAGTCTGTCTGTGGTACTGATCCAAAACGGACTTCCGGAAACCTTGGCCAATCCTCTTCACGCCAATATGGCGATCGTGATGGGTACGCTGACAATTTTCATCGTGGGATTCCTGCTTACTTGGATGCGGAAAAAGTAAGCTTTTCTAAAAGACAGTTTGCTTAGTTCTTCGTATGGGAAAAATTAACACTCCCTAAGGATAAATGGATAATAGGTATTGAGTTATTCCTTATTTTTTTATATCCCATGCTGCGTCAACGAGTAACAACGTGCCAAGAATCTATTCTTTTTTGAATGACCTTCGAAATAGAAAATACAATATTATGTTTTCCCTAAATCCCCAAAATAACCTTGCGAATTAAATAGGGACCGAAAAATGCACAAGAAATCATAGAGTATTTAAATTCCTTCTATTTCAATCGCTTTGTAGTTTCAAAAAATTATTTCGGTATAACTTTCCGATAGGCAGTTCTTGGTTCCCTATCTCCACAGTCTCATTCGTAAAAGACTTTAATTTACTTACCGAGACGATATAAGATCGATGGATTCGTACAAATTGGCTTTCAGACAACATTGCCTCTATAGACGCTATCGTTTGACGAGTAATGATAAATCCATTTTCGGTAAACACTTTTACATAATCCCTGTCACTTTCAATATAGATTATATCATCCAACAGAACTTTTTTCATTTTGCGCTCTGCACGCAGAAAAATAAATGAAATGGCAGGATTGCTTTTTTCTCCATTGGTTATTCCGTGTATTTCAAGTTCATGTTGTTTTTGGGATAGAGCCTTATTCACAGCTCTTAAAAAACGATCGAACCGGATAGGTTTTAAAAGGTAATCCGTTACATCTAATTCAAAACCTTCATGCGCATAGTCTTTGTGTGCAGTTGTAAAAATGATCTTTGGCATAGTGCGCAGGCTCCTTACAAATTCGATCCCACTAAGTTGTGGCATTTTAATATCCAAAAAGATCATATCCACTGATTGTTCTTGCAAAAACATGGTTGCTTCAATCGCATTTCCAAATTCGCCTATGAGCTTCAGTGCGGGTATGATTTGAATGTATCGCCTGACAACGTCTCTTGCCAAGGGCTCATCATCAATGATGATGCATTTTATCGGCATATGAATTTCATTAGGCATAAACAGTGCTCTGCGGTTGATTCAGCTCTTTAATCTGCTTCTTTGTTGTAATTCTAATTAGTTCAACCCGAAGGTCAACAACAAAGACTTCATCTTCTTCTCTAATCTGCAAATCATATTTGTCTCTATACAAAAGGTCAAGACGCTTACGCACATTATTGATTCCTATGCCAGCTTGCTTTTGTTCTTTCCCTTTCGACGGTACTTTTCCATTCATTAGTTTCATCACAAGGGTAGTATCCTTCAGTTCTATTTTCAGGTTGATCCAGGGATTTTCCAGTACATTACTTGTACCATGTTTAAAACAGTTTTCGACAAAAGGAAGTAACAGCAATGGAGCGATATACAGGTTGTTTGGTGTAGCAGGGATCGAGACATTTACTTCCAGTTTATTGCCGTAACGTATTTTTTCAAGATTGACATATTCAATTATCAACTGTAATTCCTGGTTTAACCGTACCATCGGTTTTTGGCCTTCGTATAAAATGTACCTGAGAATATCCGCCAGGCCCATAATCATCTTGGAACCCTTTGGGGATTCTATCTGTGTTTGGGAGTAAATATTGTTGAGTGTATTAAATAAAAAATGCGGATGCACTTGCGCTGTGAGTAGCCGCAATTGTGATTCTGCATTTTCCTTTTGCAATTGTAGATTTCGATGTTCTTTGTGATACCAGTGCTTGCCAAATTTTAGCATCAGCGCACTGCATGCAATGGTAAATGCCCCTTTGTTTGTCGCAATCACTGCCATAAACAAGGAAACACCTTCGCTACGCGGAGCTAGGGGTAAATACTGGGAAGGCAACAAAAAAGCCAGCAGTGGAGGAAATAGCTCGCCCATAAAATAAAGGTTTAAGATGCCTCCCGCAAACCAAAAAACAATGATCACAAAGAGACCCAACAAGTATTTCTTCTTCAAAATAAACTTAGGTAAAACAAAATATAGCATTCCATAAGTCAATGGCACTTGAGCCAATACAACAAAAAAACTTTCGGTAAATGTATAGACTGGGTTTTTGAAATAAGCCATTTCGGGATATCCAAATGGAAACGCGGCATGGGTCAATGTGATATAAGGATACCAAATCCCCCAAAACAACAGGTGTTGCTTGATACGGTCATTTCGCTTTTCGGAAAAAATAAGTTCCGGAATATTCATAAAACTGATATTTCATTGACACCATGTACTTACTACATATTCTAATGTACTAAGTATTTTTTATTGATCATTCCTTTTCCGGAGTGAATTTTAGTAGATACTAATTAAGTGGTCTGGATTCATTATCTGGCGCTGAAATGTCCGATAAACAAACT
>DATIAI010000026.1:0-4108 GCA_035458065.1 Algoriphagus sp.
AAATGGGCCCAAGCAAAAAAGAAAAGGCACTGAAACTTGGAGTTCCGCTGATTTCAGAAGAAGAGTTTTTGAGGATGGTGAGTTCGGCTCCGCTCACTCACCAATAGTTCGGCTCCGCTCACTCACCGGGATACCGGTGGCTGAGCGGAGTCGAAGCCAGCGGAGTAGCCCCATTTTCCAAGCTGCCCCCAATTACTATTGCCTTTTTGCCTATTTTTCCAATCCATTATCTTCTAAGATCAGAAAGGTGACTCCGGAACAACTCATCATTTTCGTTTTGCTCTTACTCCTAATTGGCGGAGGAATTGGGACAATTTTTCTTTTCAAAAAGCTCCAAAAAATCTCCGGGGAAAACCGGAAATCCGCTGAATTGCTAAGTCAATTGGAACAAAAAACCGGCTCTTTGAGACTTGAAACATTAGAGTCCAAACTCAATCCACATCTCTTCAAGAATATCCTGAATTCTATCCAGTCGCATGCCTATCAAACCTATTTTGCACTCGACAAACTCGCAAATGTGCTGGATTATATTCTTTATGAAAGCCGCCAAAAGTTCGTAAGTCCAAAAGAGGAAATCGATTTTGCGCTGAACCTCATCGAAATCAACAAAATCAAACTCAGTCCACTGTTTGAACTCAGCGTGAAAACCAAAATCGAGGAAAACAACCCGCTTTACCTATCAAAAATTTTGGCGCCGATGATTTCCATTGATCTCATCGAAAACGCCTTCAAGCATGCGGATCTTCAAAGTGGAGATTCCTTTATCAGGATCATTATCGAACTGAAAGCAGGAGTGTTTTCTATTTTGGTTACCAATAAAGTATCTGAAAAAACTTCCCTTTTCAAGGCTAACAGCGGACTAGGAATGGAATCTCTGGACCAACGGCTTAATATCCTCTACAAGGGACACTATACTTTGGAGAGGTTCAAAGAAGGAGAAGTTTTTCTGGCCCAACTCAAGATCGATCTGAATGGAAAAGGAACTTAAATGCCTGCTTCTGGACGATGAATTGCCAGGCCTTACGTATCTCAAAATGCTTTGCGAGCAGATTCCGGGGCTTACCGTTGTCAAATCATTCAATGATCCCTCCCGATTTTTGGAGGAATTCCCATCACTCGATTTTGACCTGTGCATCATCGACATTGAAATGCCTCAATTTGACGGGCTCAAAGTTGCCAATCTGCTTCAGGGAAAAGCAGTCATTTTTGCGACCGCATATAAAGAATATGCCGCAGAGGCTTTTGACCTCAATGCGGTGGATTATCTCCGAAAGCCGGTATCCATCGACCGTCTAAAAAGAGCAATCGATAAAGTCAGAATTCAGATCAATGCCCAGCAAGAGCCAAATCGATTTTTCACCTGCAATACTGACAAAGGAAAAGCACTGATTTCTATTGATCAATTGGCGTGGATAGGGACATCTCAGGTGGAAAGTCGGGACAAGACCGCGCATCTGAAGGATTCCACTTCCATTTTGATCAAAAATATTTCCTTCGAAACCCTCCTAAGTACACTTCCGGCAAGTTCATTTGTCCGGATCAACAAACAAGAAATTATCAACCTAAACATTGTCCGGTTTTTTTCCCATGATCAGATCACCACAGTTTTGAATCTGGAATCCGGCAAACCCTTAATCCTTAATTTAAGTGAGCGATACAGGGAGGAATTTCTTCGAAAAGTGAATTCCTGAACTTGTTACAAAAAATTCCTGACTTGTGTCATTTGAAAGGGAAATCAGGTCAAATCCCGAGAATTTCATTCCGATTTGTGCCAAATTAGTAAGGATTTGGAATGACAGCCTTGTCATTTACACCCGGGGATGAAAGCCTGATCCAAGCCAGGCCAGGTAACTTTTCTGACAGCCGAATGAAATCTAGTTTAGCTGAACGGAAAGTTACCTGCATCGCCCGGACCAAATTCTTTTATTTCAATTAGCTCATGGGAAAGCACAGAAATGCCATTTTTTATATTTTGACGATCGGAATATTTTCCGCACTGATGTATTACATCTCGGTCAAGGGACAAATACTGGAGGACGGTCGTAATGTTCAGATTTCCGAATCTAATTCCAGTCAATGGTCCGAATTTGTGGATTCCATGAGTCATAATCTCAGCCATCCACTTGCAATCTTACTGGCACAAATCGTTACCATTATTTTGGTGGCCAGGATTTTTGGTTGGATCAGCAAAAAAGTTGGTCAACCCACCGTAATCGGTGAAATCATCGCCGGAATTGTGTTGGGTCCATCACTCTTAGGTTGGATTTTTCCTGAATTTTCCTTGGCTCTTTTTCCTGTCGAATCCTTGGGAAACCTCCAGTTTCTCAGTCAGATCGGCCTGATTCTATTCATGTTTGTGATTGGAATGGAGCTGGATCTGAAGGTGCTTCGGAATAAAGCCAACGATGCAGTAGTCATCAGTCATGCGAGTATAGTCATTCCTTTTGCATTGGGGATTGGGTTGGCATATTTCATTTACACCTCCTTTGCACCGGAAGGAGTTGAGTTTTTATCCTTTGGCTTGTTTTTGGGTATCGCCATGAGCATCACTGCATTCCCGGTTTTGGCAAGGATCGTCCAGGAAAGAGGCTTGCAGAAAACCCGACTTGGTACTGTTGTCATTACCTGTGCAGCAGCAGATGATATCACGGCCTGGTGTCTTTTGGCAGCTGTGATTGCTATTGTCAAAGCAGGCTCGTTTGTCAGTTCGCTTTATGTGATCGGCCTAGCCATGGGATATGTTTTTGTGATGATCAAAGTGATCCGACCTTTTCTTAAACGGATCGGTGATCTTCACACCTCTCGGGAAAACCTCAGCAAGCCGATTGTCGCCATCTTTTTCCTTACCCTGATTATTTCGGCTTACGCCACAGAAGTGATAGGAATTCACGCCTTGTTCGGTGCATTTATGGCCGGAGCTATAATGCCTGAAAACACCAAATTCCGAAACATTTTCATCGAAAAAGTGGAGGATGTTTCATTGGTTCTTTTGCTGCCTCTGTTCTTTGTTTACACCGGTTTGAGAACGGAGATCGGTCTGCTGAATGACCCTTACCTCTGGAAAGTGACTGGAATGATCATCCTTGTTGCTGTGGTGGGGAAGTTTTTGGGAAGTGCCATTGCAGCCCGTTTTGTGGGCCAAAACTGGAAAGACAGCTTGACCATTGGAGCATTGATGAATACCCGCGGACTGATGGAGCTGGTGGTCCTGAATATCGGCTATGACCTGGGAGTTTTGACTCCGGAGATCTTTGCCATGATGGTCATTATGGCCTTGGTCACTACTTTTATGACAGGTCCAGCTTTGGATTTGATCAATTGGACCTTCCGCTCAAAGCCTTCTCTGATTCCTCAAGAAATCATCCAGCAAAGCAATTTCCGGATTTTGGTTTCCTTTGGCCAACCTGAGCGGGGCAGATCTCTGGTCAGACTGGCGCATAGCATGATCCGAAAACTGAACGGAAACGCTTCCATCACTGCCATGCACCTAAGCCCTGTTGACGAATTGAATTATTTCAATCAGGCAGCTTACGAGCGGGAAAGTTTCGCTCCGGTAATCCACGAAGCCCAGCAACTTCACCAAAAAGTCACTACCCTCTTCAAAGCTTCCTCGGATATTGAAAACGACATAATCGAAGTTGCAAACAAGGGAAATTATGACCTACTGCTGATGGGCGTGGGCCAGTCAATTTTCGAAGGAAGCTTTCTGGGGAAAGTCTTGGGGTTCACCACACGGATAATCAGTCCTGATCGACTCCTGAACCAAGTGACCGGAAGAGAAAACCTATTTGAAAACCTCCCTTTTGACGAAAGAACCAGAAGCATAATCCGAACTTGCCAAGTACCTGTAGGAGTTTGGATTGACAAGGGATTCAAACAGGCTGACCGGATATTTATTCCGATATTTTCCCAAAAGGATGACTTTTTGATTCAGTTTGCACAAAAATGGATCAACAACTCCGGCGCACAAGTGACACTGATTGATGCGGCGGGTCAAGTGAAAAGCAGACCTGAAATCAAAGAAGCAATCCGGGCAATAGAACATGTGGCGCCGCATCATATTCAGCTAAGAAATCAAGACTTTATTAACAAGGGCTTTTTGAAAACA
>DATIAI010000027.1:0-5732 GCA_035458065.1 Algoriphagus sp.
GCTCTTTTTGGTTTTACTGCTTATTTCAAAGAAAATCCCGAGAAAAACAGACCAATTGTTTTTGCCTATAACGGAGGTCCGGGTTCTTCATCCTATTGGTTGCATATGGGAATCATGGGGCCGAAGCGAATAGTTGTTGACGATCCTAATTACAATCAGGCAGCTCCTTACCAATTGGTAAACAATGAATTTTCGATTCTAGATGTGGCTGATGTCGTGATGATGGATCCGGTGGGAACCGGTCTGAGTGTACCAATAGGGGAGGCTAAAGGAGCTGATTTCTGGGGTGTGGATCAGGATATCCGAAGTATCAGTTTGTTTATCATGCAGTTTTTGAAAAATCATGACCGTCTAAATTCACCTAAATACATCCTTGGCGAAAGCTACGGAACCTTCAGAAATGCCGGTGTGATGAGTTATCTCTTGGAAAAAGGCTATGCGCTGAACGGTGTGATTATGGTTTCAGCTGTATTTGATTTGAGAACTCTTTTCTTTGCGCCAAATGAAGATCTTCCTTACATCGTGTATCTACCGACCATGGCTGCTACCAGCTGGTATCATGATAAATTGGCGAATAAGGGATCTGATTTGCCGGCTTTTGTAGAAGAAGTAAGAAGCTTTACCGAAAATCATTATGGTCCTGCGTTGTATAAAGGAAACCGGATTTCTGATGAAGAAAAAAATTCCGTTGCTCAAAAGCTCCAGGACTATACTGGGATTTCAACAGAGCTATGGAAAAGAGCAGATCTGAAAATGAACGCCGGTGAATACTTTCAGGAGCTTCTTCGGACTTCAGGTGAGACCGTCGGCCGCCTCGACTCTAGGTACAAGGGAATCAATATCGACCCCATGTCTATGGATGCTTTTACCGATCCTCAGAGTGATGCTATTTCTCCAGCATATACCATGGGTTTTTTGGACTATTATCACGGTAGTTTGGGTGTGAGCAAGGATTTGCTTTATGCAACTTCAGCTTATTCTAAAGAAGGATTCAAGTGGGACTGGAAGCACCAAGGAAATAACTTTTGGGGAGCCGATGCCGCAGTAACAACGGTGCCAGATATGGCTGACGCCTTGAGCAAAGATCCCAATGTCAAAATCTTAATAATGAATGGATATTATGATTTGGCCACTGTTTTTCATGGAGTTGAGCATTCGATTTCTCATATTGATTTGCCCAAATCAGCCACAGACCGGATCATTATGACCTATTATGAAGCAGGTCATATGATGTACACCCATTTGCCTTCGGCGAAGCTTTTCCGTGAGGATCTAAAGAAATTTATTGAAGATACACTTAGAAAATAACTTATGAAGTCTGGCATTCCTTCCCCTCAGCTATTCTTAGTTTTCAAAGTTTTATTGGGATGCTGGACTTTTCTTGTATTCAGTTGTGCAGAAGCACAGAAACCCAACCCTTCCTCCAATCTTTATTTTCCTCCGAATGAATCCTCAGTTTGGGAGGAGATTCCTATTGCTGAATTGGCTTGGGATCAGACTGCTCTTGCCGAATTGTTGGCTTGGTTGCCGACCCAGGACACCCGGGCATTTATCATCTTAAAGGATGGGAAGATTGTGGTTGAGGAATATTGGGGGGCCAAGTTGACAGGAGCAGGAGAGATGGATCAAAATGCCTATTGGTATTGGGCTTCGGCCGGAAAAACACTCACGGCAGCAATGGTCGGTATTGCACAACAGGAAAAACTGCTTAACACAGACGATCGAATCCAAAAGTATTTGGGTGAGGGTTGGACCTCAATGCCTGTCAATCAGGAGAGAGATATCCGCATAATTCATCACCTGACTTTGACCACAGGGATTGACGACAGAGTTGAAAATCTGGATGATCCCGCACCTGAAAATCTGAAATACCTTGCCAAGCCCGGTTCGAGATGGAGCTACCATAATGCTACCTATACTTTGTTGGAAAAAGTGATGGTCAATTCGACAGGAAAGGGTTTTCAAACCTACTTCAAAGAAAAGCTGGGTGATAAAATCGGGATGAAAGGATTTTGGCAGCAAACCGGTTTGAACAATGTGTTTTATTCCGATGCGAGATCATTTGCCAGATTTGGACTGTTAATGCTGGCCAATGGGAACTGGAATGGAACTCCAATTTGGTCTGGTAATTACTTTGAAAAGATGTCCCAAACTTCACAGAATTTAAACCTGAGTTATGGTTATCTGACCTGGCTGAATGGAAAAGCCTCCTACATGGTTCCTGGCCCTCAGACTGTTTTTTCCGGCTCTTTAATTCCTCAAGCTCCTGCAGATATGTATCAGGCAATGGGGAAAAACGGACAGTTTTTAATGGTGATTCCTTCTCAGAATCTGGTCGTAATCAGAATGGGAAGTTCGGGTGGAGATGCGCTTGTGCCCTTTTTGTTGATGAGGGATATCTGGCAGCGACTTGATCAGGTGATCAAGTAAAAAATCAAGAATACTGTTCTATTTGACTGTTAATCTTATCAATCGTCAGCGGTTTTTCAAGAAAGCCGGAAACGATCGAATATTCATTTGCTTTTTGTCGGTCTTGAAAATCAATGGAGCTCGATAGGATAATTATTTTATCGTTTCTGCCAGGGAACAACTCTAGATATTTGTTCAGAAACTCCCAACCGTTTAATACAGGCATATTGATGTCAAGAAAAATAATCAGACTTTCTGCCTGATTCATCTCGGAAATTTTTTCGAGAGCATCCTCACCTCCCAAAAACTCTTCAATTCGATTACTAATGCCTGTTTTACCCAAAAGGCGCCTGTTAATAAGGTTATTGATGGGGTCATCATCCACTAAAAAAACAGCATCAAAGCGAACCATTAAAATTTTATGTCAAGGGTGGTTATGTAAGTATACCAAAATACAATTATTCCTTTAGCCAAAGAAAGGATTTACAGGCTTTTTATTTCCATTTATTTACAATAGCTAAAAATCAGGTAAATAAAAAAGGAGGTCCAGTGGACCTCCTTTCAATTGTGATGGTGTTTTGATTACATCATGCCACCCATTCCATGTCCGCCACCCATTGGAGGCATAGATGGAGAGTCTTCTTTCACATCAGCTACTACACATTCAGTGGTAAGTAGCAATGCTGCGATTGAAGCGGCATTTTCAAGAGCCAATCGAGTTACCTTGGTAGGGTCGATTACTCCAGCTGCAAACAGATCTTCGTAAATATCTGTTCTTGCATTGTAACCGTAGTTTCCAGAGTTTTCTCTGATCTTATTGATCACAACAGAAGGCTCGCCACCTGCATTTGAAACGATAGTTCTCAATGGAGACTCAATCGCCAAACGAATAATGTTGATACCAGTGTCCTGATCTTCATTTTCGCCTTTAAGGTCAACAAGTGCTTCAGCAGCTCTTACCAGAGCCACGCCGCCACCTACTACCACACCTTCTTGAACAGCAGCTCTTGTAGCGTGCAATGCATCATCTACTCGGTCTTTCTTTTCCTTCATCTCTACTTCAGTAGCAGCACCGATGTATAGGATCGCAACTCCGCCAGACAATTTGGCAAGTCTTTCCTGAAGTTTTTCTCTGTCGTAGTCAGAAGTGGTTTTATCGATTTGAGCTTTGATCTCAGCAATTCTGCCTTTGATCGCCGCTGGGTCACCAGCTCCGTTTACGATGGTAGTGTTGTCCTTGTCGATGTTGATTTTCTCAGCTCTTCCCAGCATCTCAGGAGTAGCATTTTCCAGTTTGAAACCTCTTTCTTCAGAGATTACAGTACCACCGGTCAAGATAGCGATGTCTTCCAACATTGCTTTTCTTCTGTCACCGAAACCTGGAGCTTTCACAGCAGCAACTTTCAAAGCGCCTCTGATTTTGTTTACAACCAAAGTTGCCAAAGCTTCACCGTCAACATCTTCAGAGATGATCAACAATGGCTTGCCTGACTGAGCAACTGGCTCAAGAACCGGAAGCAATTCTTTCATGGAAGAGATCTTCTTGTCGTAGATCAAGATGAACGGATGATCCAGCTCAACTTCCATTTTTTCTGTGTTGGTCACAAAATATGGAGAAAGGTATCCTCTGTCAAACTGCATACCTTCTACAGTTTTCACGTCAGTTTCAGTACCTTTTGCTTCTTCCACAGTGATGACACCGTCTTTGCCTACTTTGTCCATCGCGTCAGAAATCATCTTACCGATTTCTTCGTCGTTGTTAGCAGATACAGTTGCTACCTGAGCGATCTCCTTGGAAGTGGAGATTGGCTTGGAGTTTTCTTTAAGTCTTGTTACAACAGCAGAAACCGCTTTGTCAATACCTCTTTTGAGGTCCATTGGGTTTGCACCTGCTGCTACGTTTTTAATACCTACGTTGAAAATAGACTGAGCCAAAACAGTAGCAGTAGTAGTTCCGTCACCTGCATTGTCGGCAGTTTTGGAAGCTACTTCTTTCACAAGCTGAGCGCCCATGTTTTCAATAGGCTCTGACAATTCGATTTCTTTTGCCACAGACACACCATCTTTGGTGATCATCGGAGCTCCGAATTTTTTGTCAATAATTACATTTCGACCTTTTGGTCCCAAAGTTACTTTTACTGCGTCTGCCAATGCATCCACGCCTTTTTTTAGACGATCCCTAGCATCGGTATCGAAAAACAATTGTTTTGCCATGGTATTTTAAATTTTCAGTTTGATGATTTTGGATTGATTGATTAAAGGATAGCGAAGATGTCAGACTCTCTCATGATAAGGAAATCCTTACCTTCTACGCTAAGTTCGGTACCGGAATACTTTCCGTACAAAACAGTGTCTCCCACTTTTACAGTCAAGGGCTCATCTTTTTTGCCGTTACCCACTGCTACTACAGTTCCTTTTTGAGGTTTTTCTTTGGCAGTGTCCGGGATATAAAGTCCCGATGCAGTTTTCTCTTCCGCTGCAGCTGGTTGTACCAAAACTCGGTCTGCAAGAGGTTTGATGTTCACGTTTGACATAGTATTAAATTGTTTAAGGTTAGATTTTAGATTAAAATGCTAAACCCCTATTAGCACTTCCTGTGCCAAGGGCTTTTTTGCCAAAAAGGCTGACAAATCGGCTGTAAAGTTTTCCGTTTTTTAGGGCAGGGACTTACATTTTTGACAATTAAGTCTGTCAAATTTTCTCACAACTATGTAAAAAATGTCAGAATTCCGTATTTTATGTCAAACCAATTATCTTATGAAATCGAGCATGACTCTGACGGCACACAGGGAGAAGATTAAAATCCATGCAAGATTCCATATGGCTTTGAAAAAATAATAATCCTATGAAAACTTTACCCAAAAACTGGATCACGGAAGGACTGATCGATTTTGAGTACAAAAAGTATCAATTGCTGGCGTATTTGCAGGAGGCGGACAGGGAATTTCAGGCTGTCAAATTGTACCCTATGCTGTCAGACTTGATAGATCATCACCGGATTTTGCATGAATTGATTTCAGGCAAAACAGAATTGAACAAGTTATTTCCCAAGGCTCTCAATGGAATTGACTTTCAAAATGCACAACTTCAATTCGAACCAAAGGTGGAAGATGGAGAGGTCATGAAGGAAATTTCCCAAATCACTGAATATGCATTGCCGAAAATTGCCTCCCAAATTGAGGAAGGAAAATCCATTTACAATTTTGTGGAGGAACAGGTGGAGTTTGAACCCGTTGGCATCCAGCCTATCTATAATCGTGAGGGATATATTCTGATGACTCAGGAATCGCGCTCTGACATTCATGCATTCCGATACAAGTCCA
>DATIAI010000028.1:0-2635 GCA_035458065.1 Algoriphagus sp.
AAAGAAATGAAGTTCTATTAATTCGCCAATATCCAGAAGGAACTAAGCTACACAGACTTAATTTGAATGACCGGCATTTGGTCGGATCACCTTTTTACTTTATTCAACCAAATGATCAGATTTATGCGGAACCAATGAAAGTTCGTGAGGTTGGTGCCGGAGAAAATGCTGCCCAATCCCTGACACTATTGATATCTGCCATTACAGCAGCAGTTTTGATTATTAATGTTGCCACACAATAATGATGTATCCGAGTTCTCCCCAAATTAATTCCAATACGGCATCTCCTTTTACTCCTCACCAGGAAGAAGAGATTGATTTGAAAGTAATTCTTTTCAATTACCTGCAATACTGGCCAATCATTTTGATGTTTATGCTGGCAGGGGTTTTAGCTGCCTTTCTGTTTAATCGATATGCGACCTCTGTTTATAAGGTTGAATCGAGTATACTAGTTACAGACGATAAACCAAGCCTGGGCACTGACCTTTTTGAATCCAGTGGTTTGGGAATGCTTCAGGGAAAAAGCAACATTGAAAATGAAATTGGAATATTAAAATCCTATTCTCTCGCTGAGCAAACTGTTCAGTCCTTGGGTCTGAATGTTCAGTATTTTAGGGAAGAGTTTCTGAAAACAACCCAGATTTATGGCAATGTCCCTGTCTTGGTAACAGTCGATTGGTCTCAGTCCCAGTTAATTGGAGGGATGTTTAAAATAGAGGTAGTTAATGAGTCCAGTTATCTTTTGAGCGTCTCTGATGATGAATTTTCTGTTTATTCGCCAACTGATCAATTTTTTAAGTCAGCTTTTGAGGGCAGCCCATCCTTTAAAGAGGTTTATAACTTTGGTGAACCTGTAACTGGCGATGGATTTTCTTTCAAAATTGATCAAGTTAATGCCTTGCCAGGGGATGAAATTCTTTTTCAGATTTATGACACTCCGACTTTAGCCCTTAAGTTCCGGGAAAACTTGTCTGTGGCTCCAATCAATAAACAGGCTTCAATTTTGAATTTGAGTCTGGAGACCCCGGTAAGGAGACTGGGGCAGGATTACATTAACAAGCTGATGGAGATGTATCTAAGAAGGGAGTTGGATGAAAAAAACAAGGCATCCGAAAGCACGGTACTTTTTATTGATCAGCAGTTGAGTGGGATCACTGATTCTCTTAAGTTTTCAGAAAACAGATTACAACAGTACAGGACTGAAAACAGAGTTTTCAATCTTTCCGAAGAAGGGGCAGTTATTTTTGAAAGACTACAGGAGCTTGAAAAAGAAAAGGGCCAGACTGAGGTCAGTCTCAAATATTATCAGACACTTCAAACTTACCTTGCAAATAATCAATCCAGTGATTTGGTAGCTCCTTCAGTAATTGGCGTAACCGATCCTTTGTTGAATTCATTGGTTCAGTCATTAAGCGAACTTCAGGCTGAGCAGACACGATTAAAGGCCAATTTTTCCGATCAAACTCCAGCTGTAAGGGAAAATGCTACCAGAATTCAGAATGTAAGAAGAGCCTTACAGGAAAATGTGAATCTGGCAACTCAGAATACCCAGAATGTACTTTCTGATTTGAATAACAGAATCAAAATGATTGAAAGGGATGTGAATTCTCTTCCTCAGACTGAGCGAAATTTGTTGAGTATTCAAAGGCAGTTTACCATCAATGAAAATATATATGTCTACCTTCTCCAAAAGAAGGCTGAAGCAGAGATAACCAAAGCCTCCAATATGCCAAAAAACAGCATCTTGGATTTTGCGAAATCTGGCCAACTTCCGGTAGCCCCCAAAAGGTCTCTGAACTTACTCATAGGTTTGATTTTAGGACTGATTGTACCCATAGGATTTATCACGGTCAAAGATTTCTTAAATACAACCATTGAAGATCCCAAGGAACTTGAAAAGCAGATTAAAGTTCCTTTGATAGGGATGATTGGAAGAAATAATTCTGATGACGCTCTTCCCGTATTTAACAACCCAAGATCAACAGTAACTGAATCTTTCCGGTCTTTACGTGCTGATTTGGCCTATTTAAGCCCCCAAAAGAAAAATTTAACTTTGCTTTTCACCTCTTCCATATCTGGAGAAGGAAAAACCTTTGTTTCCATGAATATGGCCTCGGTTTTTGCCCTGATGGGAAAAAAGACAATCCTAATTGGGCTTGATCTTAGAAAACCAAGAATTGCTCAGGACTTTAATATGGTCAATGATAAGGGGATGAGTACATGTCTCAGCAGCAGTATATCTTGGAAAGAAGTTGTAAAACCTACAGGATATGAAAACCTGGAGGTAATTCTTTCCGGTCCGATTCCACCCAACCCTGCAGAGTTGCTTTTGCAGGAAAAGTTTAGAACGATCGTCAATGAAATCAAAGAGGAATATGATGTCGTTGTATTTGACTGTCCTCCAGTAGGTCTGGTTTCTGAAACGAAGGAACTTTTCAGTTTTGCAGATGTAAATTTTTACGTATTCCGTCAGGGGTATTCAATGAAGGGAAACACACAGATTTTGAATAATCTGGTTGAAAAGGGTGGCGTAACCAAAATGTATGGGGTGCTCAATGACCTCCACATCGATAAAGGCTATGGCTACGGCTACGGCTACGGCTATGGATATGGCTATGGTAACAATTCCTACGGA
>DATIAI010000029.1:0-2131 GCA_035458065.1 Algoriphagus sp.
CTTACTTTTGCTGCCAACGACCTTACATGAAAATTTCCCTTGGATTTGCAGCATTTGCCTGCTTTCTGATTTCATTTTCGTCCGAATCTCAAACAGTTTTGGAGCCAAATGCATTTGCATTCAAACTGAAAGAGCCTATCACACTCGATGGAAATCTGGATGAAGCCATTTGGACCGACCAGGAAGGATGGAACGGAAATTTTACCCAATACTTTCCCTCCGACACTTCCGCCTCCAAGGTTCGCACCCGTGTAAAAATCGCCTTTGACGATCACAATCTCTACATCGCGGCTGTGATGGAAAATCTTGGTCCACGGAATTATGTCTCCACCTCACTTCGCCGGGATTTTCGAGGAGAACAGAATGACGCCATTGTATTCGTATTGGATACCTTCAACGACAAAACCAACGCGTTTCAATTTGGGGTCAATCCTTATGGTGTTCAGCGTGAAGGGCTGGTTTCCAACGGAGGGACCCGTTCTGAAGATTTAAGCCTTGCTTGGGACAACAAATGGTTTTCTGAAGCAAAAATTTTTGAAAACCATTGGCAGGTTGAAGCAATTATTCCATTGTCGAGCATCCGTTTCAATGAAGGAGCCCAAAACTGGAACGTCAATTTCTACCGAATTGACAGCCATTATGGAGAACGAAGTACCTGGTCTCCTATACCTAGAAACATCCCTATCCTTAGTACTGCTTTTCTGAGAAAACTGATTTTCGAAGAGCCTATCAAAAAATCAGCTGCCAACATTTCCCTGATCCCTTATACCGCTGCCCGAACTTCTAAAAACTTCCTTGAGGGAACTTCGGAAGAACTGACTCCATCTATAGGTGGGGACGCAAAAATCGGCATTGGGCCGGCGTTAAACTTGGACCTGACTTTCAACCCGGATTTTTCTCAAGTAGAAGTTGATCAACAAGTGACAAATTTGGATCGCTTTGAGATCTTTTTTCCGGAAAGGCGACAGTTCTTTCTGGAAAATGCAGACCTCTTTGACAGTTTTGGTCAACAGCGTTCTCGTCCGTTTTTTTCCAGAAGAATTGGAGTAGATGTAGACTCAGCAACAGGGCAGAATTTTCAGAGTAAAATTATCTACGGTGCAAGACTGAGTGGAAAAATCAACGAAGACTGGCGAATCGGAGCCATGAATATGCAAACTGCTACCGATGAAGAGGCTGGAGCTGCAGGAAAAAATTTCACGGTTTTGGCACTTCAGAAAAAAGTATTTACTCGGTCCAATGTAGGTTTGATATACGTGGACAGAGAATCTTTGGCATTGGATGAGTTTCAGCAACTATTTGATCCCACGGCTTACAATCGCCTGTTGGGGGTGGATTATAACCTTAACTCAGCTGATGGAAAATGGACCGGAAAAGTATTCTATCACCGTACTTTTGAATCCGAAAAAAAGGATTCTCCTTATTCATTTAACGCTTACATGCTGTTTACAGACATCCATTGGAACTGGAGCTTCAGTTTTCAGGATATCGGACAAAACTTTAATCCTGCCGTAGGATTTGTACCTCGGGTAAACTTCAAAAGACTTAATCCGGATGTGTCTTATCTGTTTTATCCCAAGTCCAAATTAATCAATCGACATGGACCAAAACTGGAATATGAAGGCTACTGGAATGAAGAAATCGGCCAAACGGATCGGGATATCAATCTTGGCTATTTGATTCGGTTCAATTCCCTTTCTGAATTGGAAATCACTCAGAGAAACCGATACATCTATCTATTTCAGGACTTTGATCCTACTCGTTCGGGAGGAGAACCACTCCCAGCAGGTACAGACTACACCAACAAAACGGTGCAGGTGGAATATCAAAGCAACCCAAGAAATGTGTTTAATATCCAATTAGATGCGGAAGCCGGTCAATACTTTACAGGCAATTTCCAACGAGTAACCAGCCAAATGGGCGTTAGATTGGGATATCTGGCCAATATTTCCATGAATTTCAATTATGCCAGAATCCGCTTGCCAGAGCCCCAGAGCGATGCCAATTTAGTTTTAGTCGGGCCTAGAATAGATCTGACTTTTTCCAAAAAAGTGTTTTGGACAACTTTTGTCCAATACAATAATCAGATCGACAACATCAATATCAACACCCGATTGCAGTGGAGATATGC
>DATIAI010000030.1:0-2765 GCA_035458065.1 Algoriphagus sp.
ATTTCCCAAGAAATCCCACCCGAAAAACTGGGTCGCAGAACCCTACTTTCAATATCCGGGTTTCGTTGATCAAACTCTCCTGTGGGCTCAAGTCGGTCATAAATCGGCTGAAGATGCTCATCGACAGAAAGAATATTTCCATCGATTCGAATTCCTGCATTCCAGTGAAAACGATCCTGAATGGTTTGATTTACAATAAAATAACCACCTGCCAAATAGCTTCGGTAGGCGGGTAAAAGAAACTCAAACCCATCGTACTCATTGATCATGGCTTGAGCCATGAATCCATAATTCAGGTGGGTTTGGTAATTGATAGTTAAAACTTCACGATAGTTTGCTGTAAATGTGCTGAGATCCAGGCCTAAGGCAAGATTACCTGAGGGTGTAGGTCCAACCCCATGAACATGAGGAAGCGATTCCTCCCGGCGGATATTTCTTTGATATCCAAGATCAAGTTCGATCGCTCGGTTTCCTATCATCCAATCCGAATTGGATATAACCTTCCAATGCGTATTGATCTGTCGCGGCAAACCAATATCCCGAGAATTTCCATCATCCTCCAAGCTATAAGCGGTTGGTATGCCAACTGCACCAGTAAAAATCCCCGCCTCCTGACCAAACCTTGAAATGGTTAGTTGGGACTTGCCTTGACTCAGAATTTTTCCTGCAGTCGCCGAAAAGTGAAGTGCATTGCCTGCTGTGTTTTTAAGCCGCTCATTAAAAATCGGTAAGACATAGCCTGCATACACATAAGAATCAGCGGGTATTTGATAGTCTCCGTGTGAATTATTTGTCAAGCGGCCCATGTAATAAAAATCACCCCTTCGGCCTTTCAAATGGGCAGACTGACCAAAATACCTGCTGTTCGACTGATAGTCCAAGGAAAGTTCTCCTTCTAATCCATCAGTTCGAAGTGGCTGTTCGGGTAGAATATTGAGCACACCACCCATCGCATCAGGGCCATGAATCAATGAATTGGGACCTTTGATTATTTCCAATCGATCCACATCATGGGAATCAATTTCCAATCCATGGTCAGCTCCCCATTGTTGTCCTTCTTGTTTGATTCCTTTGTCATTCACCAAAATCCGGTTGAAACTGAGTCCCCGGATCACAGGTTTGGCTACACCTACCCCGAGATTCATCGTAGAAATGCCTGGAATATTCTCCAGCGAACCTGCAAAAGTTATGCTTTGAGCATTTCTGATCTCCTCTCTGGAAAAAATCACATCTGACATGGAGCTTTCCCTGCTTCCAACTCCTACCCGATTTCCTGAGACGATAGCTGCATCCAGCTCGGTAATGGATTCAACCAACACTATCCGAATTGGAATCTCAGAAAATGCCGACAATTCAAGGCTTTCATAACCCAAATGGGAAAAAATCAGACGTTCTTCCTGATTTACGGCTACTTCAAACTCTCCCTTAGAATTCGCTATGAGTTTAATTCGTATGGAGTTAGTAGAAGGATTTTTTACTTCAACCAATGCGGCTAATTCTCTTCCGTTCGCGTCAGAAATTTGACCCTTGACTTTCAATTCTTGGGCAAATCCCAGTTTGGAAAAAAATTGAAAAATTGATAAAGCAATAATAAAAACTGGAAATCGGCTCACGTATTTTTGCAACATTGTTTCAAATACAATAGTAAGGGGCAAAAATCTAGCTTCAAAGCAAATTCAACTTTTTTGCAACTTTATTGCATTTATTTTTGCAACAGTATTGCATATAAAAATTTCCTGTTGTTGTTTTACACCCAACAAATTCAAATACCACACATGAAAAAACTTCACACAACTTTTATCGGCTTGGCATTTTTGGCCTATTCGTGCCAGGAAAAAGAGGATCCAATCATCGAACAGCCCACTTTTGAAAATCAGGAAAGTGAGTGGATCCGAATCATTACTTTGAACTCATCGGGAAACATTTCCATGATGAACCCGATCACAGGAGAGTTAAATACTCCTTTTGTTAATGCTTTTGCACCAGGAAGTGCGAATTATTTAAGTACAAGTGGAAGGTATATTACTTCCATCGAGCGGGTGGATGGAGTTGTGAGATTCTTTGACACAGGTATAGAAAACCACGAAGATCATGGTCATGAATATGAAATGAAGTGGCTGAGCGCAACAGGTAAAGCACCTCTTCCCACTCACTTTTCTGCCACCAATGGAAACATTGTAATCTTCAATGATGGTGACGGTTCGATTATCTGGGCAGGAGAAAACACGATGGAAACCCCTTCATTTAGTCCTACAGTAATTAAGGATTTGAACAATGAAGTTCATCATGGTGCAGCTACCTGGCTCGCAGGCAACAAGCTAGTTGTGACTTATAAAGATCCTGAAATGCCAGGAGCTCTACCTCAGACCATCAAGATATTATCCTCAACAGGTGAAGTTTTGGTGGAGTCAACTGATGTGAAAGTGACAGGCATTCATGGTGATGCATCGAATGGAAACTACGCGATCTTCGGAGGAACTGAAGGTGTCTTGGTCGCAGGTTCTAACAATCAGCTTTTCCGAATTGATAACATCACTCCTCTGGAACCAACTTCAGGTAACTGGATGGGTACAGTTAAAGCCCACGACAAGTCAGCTATTTTATACGGTTGGGCAAGAAACAAAGGGATTTTTGCAATTGATCCCGCTGCCAAATCAATGCGAAACATCTATTCTGGTGGTGATGTAAGTAATTATTTCTTCAGTGCTGATGGATCGAAATTGATCATTCAAACTACCAGTAATTCTGTGAAAGTCCTGGATAGC
>DATIAI010000031.1:0-2181 GCA_035458065.1 Algoriphagus sp.
CCAAGAATTTTGAAAGTTGGTGATATCCCATCCAAAGCATTCCCTACAAACTGTCCTTCATTGAAGCAAGCAAGATTTGGGGCAGTCAGAACCTGATAGGATTTGTTGAATTCCATGCTAGTCGATGCTTTCAAAATAAAATTAAAAGCTACTGAAGCTGAATTCAGAACCAGTTTATCGGTCAAATTCAAGCCAAACATTTTTTCCCCAAAACCCATTGATATTATTCCTCCAGCCAGTTCCAAAACTCCAATACTGATGCTTTGGCGAAGCTCACTTAGATCTAATTCCCCATTTCCAAAAAGCAAAACATGGGAGGTGCCCCCATTTGCCCAATCGCTGAAAATAATCTGTCCTCCATTCCCTCCATTTATGCCCCCGTGCGCGATGAGCCTGGCGTTTCCTGCAGATGCCACTCCCGAAAAGGAGGTAAAGCCACCTGAAGCTCCTTCCACAAATCCGCCTTCATTAATAAAAATCCCATCACCAGCAGTCGGAACTTTGTCTTTTGGCTGGTTTGTAAACGGATTAACCGATTCATCCTGATTTGTCGGACCGTTTCCACCTTGCACCGAATCCATATACACCGCAAAAGCGGTATTGCCGGGCGCCGCACCTGCATTTAGAGCAGGCAGGTTCCTAAAAACACCATGACCTGCCGTTGGAAAATGCTGGGTCGGAAAATTGATGGAAAAGATCGTATGGCCTGCAGTGGATTTTCCGGGAATTGCGCTGCCATAGTTTATGAAATTGCCTTTGGCAGCAGTTGGACAGCCGTATTTTGCAGTGAACTCGGTATGGCCTCCTCCACCTCTATGCTCCTCCGTTGCTCCATAATTGTGATAGATCCCATGTCCCGCTGATGCTCCTTGAGTATTCATCTCGGGCGGGTTATTGTTGAAACTCGTCACTCCTCCATTTCCGTTTTCCACAGTTGCTGGATAGTTGTGAAAATGTGCGTGAGCTCCACTCGCAATCCCGTCGAAGGCAACATCTCCCCCATTCGCTTTATAAAAAGTGCCTCCATAATTTTGAAAAACGCCATAAGCAGCCGATGAGGAATCATAAAACTGGGTATTGCCACCGTCTCCTCCTGCCACTGTACCTCCAATATTTGTAAACCGGCCATGAGCAGCTGTGGCATTGTCATGAAAAACTGTATTGCCAAATGTGTCTCCGTCGATCCCCAAACTTCCATATATGGTAAATTCAGCCCGCTCTGCAGTGGAAAAATCGCAAAAAGCAACCTCGCCTCCAACGGTGCTTCTTTCTGTCTTCGGCGGGGCTAGTTTTCCTGTTCTTACAATGAAATGGGCAGTGCCAGCGGTTGCGTGATCCGAAAATCCAATGATTCCACCTCCGTATCCATTTTCCAGCGATTCCGGTCCTGAGTGATAGGACATATCACTGCCTCCTGCTGTAGCATAATTCGAAAATTTGAGTTGGGGAAATCTGAAATTAGCAGCTGTAGCTGCGACGATAAAATTCTGTGGATGGCCCGAGAGATTTACAATTCCAAAACCGGAGATTTCCAAACTGGGTTTAATAGGACTTGAACCGAATCGGAAGCTGAAAGAAGGTGCACCCGGCGCAAATTCGATTTCTTTCACTTTTGCAGAATCCAAAGTAGAAAACGTAATGACTGTTTTGTCGGATTTGGTGAATGTCGCTTTTTGGTGTGGAACATTATTGCTTTCCCAATTTCTTGGATCATTCCATTCGCTTGTTACGGGCTGTTCTTCCCAGGTGGAATTGCTTGACTTTTCTTCCATAGTTTTGAGGCGTTGTGTTAAAACAATTGGACTCTTTTCAAAGTCCATATGCAACACCTTAATATACAAAGTAGAAAGAAGCAATGGTGGATTCTAATCCCAGAAGTCCCATACTAATAATCTTGTCGGAAGTTTTCTTTTAAAAAATCCAGGGCGAAATCCTTAACCTGCTTTTCAAAAAACACACATTTTCAACTCAAAAAGCCGTTAATATGATGAGAAATTGGATCGGATAGGGGAAGCTGATAAATTGACTGATCATCTATTACTATGAAACATTTTGTCCTTTTCCTGTGCATAGTTTTGCTGGGATGCAAAAAATCAAATAGTGCTTTTTCTCAACAAGTCCCTCAGCATATCATGGAGGAAGTCTATCATGAAGTGAAAACACCATTCAAATACGGAGTGG
>DATIAI010000032.1:0-2858 GCA_035458065.1 Algoriphagus sp.
TATAATTGTTTTTTTAAAGCCACGTGAAATCTTACATAGTGAACAAACATTCCTGTGTGCGACTTTTTAGTCACGCTTGATTTCATCGAGAATTTTGGCCAGTTGAAAACTGAGATTTTTGCGGGAATAGGTTTCCAAACCCTCAGATTTGACCAAAGTCTCCGATGAATCAAGGATGGATCGCAGCTGTTTTCTAATAGCTTTATGATCGGAATGAGCCAAGATTGATCCTGAACCGGCACTTTGGAGAATTCTTGCAGAATCGCCCTCGGGATCGCCCAAAGCTAATATCGGAACACCTGTCGCTAGGTACTCAAAAAGCTTCCCGGGGATATTCCCCTGAGCATTTTTAGTATCCGTCAGAATCAAAACCAAGGCATCAGCTTTGGCATAAAATCCAAAAACTTCTCGGTGGGATACGTATCCTGCAAAGTGAATTCTGGCCTTTAACCATAGATCCCCTGCCACAAATTCTTTGACAGCCTCGCTGACTTTTCCCACAAAGGTCATCTCTACTTGGGTTTCGCTCCCAGAAAATTCAGCCTTAATCGCTTCCAAAACGGGAATTGGATTTCGAATCGCATCAATGATCCCGGAATAAACCAAATGAAGCTTGCTGTTTTCTTTTTTCTTGGGAGTAAAATCAGCCGGAATATCTGCAGGATCATAGCCATTGGTCAGCAGGTGGACTTTCCGGTGAGCCAGTTTTTCTAGATCCTGTTGAAAAGTCGGGGAAATGGTAATCACAGCATCCGCCTCTTTCAGTACACTTTGTTCAAGTTTTTCATGCCTTTTTCGGATCATTGATGCCATCGGAAGTGTATCCAAAAACTCCCACTGAGACCAGGGGTCCCGAAAATCAGCGATCCAAGAAATCCCCGTTTTCCGTTTTAATTCCCTACCTATCAAGTGCATGCTGTGGGGAGGACCCGTGGTGATGACGGCCTGAAACTGACCGGCTTTGACCAGATCCTCCAAAAATTTCACTGCCGGCTTCACCCAAAAAATCCTCGGGTCAGGTATTAGCAAATTTGCCCGCATCCAAATAGCTGTTCTTTCCAAAAGCCCCTTCTCCTTTTGCTCCATCAGTCTGCCAGGATGGCTTTTGGATTTTCTTTTTACTTTGGAAAAAAGCTGATACGGCTCCCAAATCGGAAACTTGATGACTTCGAGGTGTGAAGGAATTTCTTTGATCAAAGTCTCATCTTTCAAGTCAAAATCGGGGTTTTCAGGAGTGAAAATCACAGGTTCCCAACCTGTTTCTGGCAGATACTTGGCAAACTTCAGCCAGCGCTGCACCCCTGATCCACCGCTCGGAGGCCAATAGTAAGTGATGATGAGAACACGTTTTTGCATGTGCGTACAAAGTACCATGTACTAAGTACAAAGTACAAGTCCTGCTAAAAATAAAGAGGCCATCCTGATACGGACAGCCTCAATAATTTCAAACTTCAAATTTCAAATCACTATTCTCCCTGCGCCAAAGAATAAGCTCTTTTGCCGTCAAAACTGTAAAGATTGGCAGTCTGGATAAATTCAATCCCCAAGTCCGAAATCTGCTTCAGCAGATCCAGAATCTGACTGTGGGAAATCACAGACTGATCAGAGGTCTGAAATCTGCATCTCCAGTGGTCGGTGCAGAAGGTCTCCTTCATTCCGGCTGGAAACACTTTCACTCCCCGGTTGGTAATCAATTGAAGTTGAAGTCCATTGGCATTGGCAGCGCGGAGCTTTTCTCCAAGGATATTCGGATCGCGTCCATCTTGGTCCCAAGCCACAAACACATCCACTCCGATGAGCTCTTTTTTCTCGGTAGCTCTTTCCTTCAGTTTTACATTCATCGGCTTGGTATCCTCCTTGTCAAAGGATGCCGGGATCATGTTTACCGGCAGCTGACCCAAACGCTCGATCACGGCTTGGGCAAATTCTTCTGTTCCAACCTTTTTGCTGGAAAGACCTTCCTGATAGATATCCCCGGTATGAATTCCGTCTTCCAAAGTCTTCATCCATGCGTTGGCGATTTTCTCAGCTACCTCGGGCTGGCCTATGTGGACCAGCATCATGATAGCGCCGTTCAGCAATCCGGATGGATTGGCGATACCCATTCCTGTGATATCAGGCGCAGATCCATGAATCGCTTCAAACATCGCAACTTCTTCTCCCACATTTGCAGAGCCTCCAAGTCCAACTGAACCCGTCACCTGAGCGGCTACGTCAGAAATGATGTCTCCGTACAGGTTCAAAGTTACAATCACATCAAACATCTCTGGGCGATCTGCAATCAGTGCTGTTCCTATATCAATGATTTTGTGATCGGTCTGGATACCAGGATATTCCTTAGCGATCTCGTCAAAAGTTCTGTGAAAAAGTCCATCGGCCAACTTCATGATGTTGTCCTTGGTCATGCAGGTTACTTTCTTTCTCCCGTATTTTTTGGCGTATTCAAAAGCGTACCGGACGATTTTCTCAGATCCCGGCTGGGAAATAAGCTTTATACTTTGTACTACTTCCTGGGTTTGTCTATGCTCGATTCCGGAATAGAGATCTTCCTCATTTTCGCGGATGATCACCATGTCGGTTTTAGGAAAATGAGTTTGTATAAAAGGGGAATATGCCTTGCATGGACGCACATTTGCAAAAAGCCCAAAGGAAGTCCGTGTGGTCACATTCAAAGATTTGAAGCCTCCACCCTGAGGCGTGGTGATCGGCGATTTCAAAAAGACTTTGGTCTCGCGAAGGGATTCAAATGCCTTCGGCTCCATGCCAGAACTGATGCCTTTCAGATAGACCTGCTCTCCGATTTCGATCACATCGTATTCAAGTTGCGCACCGGCTGCTTCCAGGATATTGATTGTTGC
>DATIAI010000033.1:0-2240 GCA_035458065.1 Algoriphagus sp.
ATAGTTGCTATTGTCTATTACTATAGAAGCCAATTGTTGAAACGCCAGCATGAAAAGTTTGAGCGTGAAAATGCAATGCGAGAGGCGAGGAGAGTTCAGGAATTGGACAAAATGAAAACCAAGTTTTTCACCAACCTCAGCCATGAATTCCGGACTCCTTTGTCCTTGATTTTGACCCCAACGGAGCATTTGATTTCCGGTACCAAGGATTCTGTTCTGACAGGTCAGTACAAAATTATCCAGCGAAATGCCCGTCGCTTGTTGAAGTTGATCAATCAACTTCTGGATGTCAAAAACGTGGACAAAGGCACTTTGCCATTTCATCCCTCTGAGGGAGATATTGTCCAGTTTGTCAGGGAAAGTATTTCTGATTTTAAGGAGTTGTCAGAAAATCAGAACATCCACCTGAATTTTGAAAGTAGTTTGGAATCGCAGCAGGCGATTTTTGATTCCGACAAATTGGAGAAAATCATTTTTAACCTGCTTTCGAATGCGTTCAAATTCACTCCTGAGGATGGAAAAATCAATGTAAAACTCGAGATGTTTGCTGAGCATGAGGAGAAGGGAATCGTCGCATTGGTGGTGTCAGATACAGGCGTTGGCATTTCTCCGGACGATCAAGGTAAAGTGTTTGACCGATTTTATACCACCGAAGGGCATGGGCAGCATCTAAATCAGGGAAGCGGGATTGGTTTATCACTGGCCCAGGACTTTGCGAAAATCATGGGCGGAAAAATTGAAGTCCAAAGCGAGCTGGGCAAAGGGTCTGTTTTTACGCTTACCCTGCCGGTTGGATTGATTCTGTCAGAGGAAAACGAGGATATTTCACTTCCCGAAGAAAGCTACGCCAAATCCCAAAAGGATTGCATTTTGATCGTAGAGGATCATCGTGAATTCAGAAACTACCTCAAAGATTGCCTTTCGGAAAACTTCCAGGTTCTGACTGCTGCAAACGGCGCTCAGGCTTGGGAAATTGCCCAGCAACATATTCCTGATTTGGTGATTTCGGACTGGATGATGCCGCTGATGGATGGAAAAGAACTCTGCCAAAAAATCAAATCTGATATCAGAACGTCACACATTCCGGTTGTTTTGCTTACTGCAAAAAAGTCTGAGGAAAACCTGCTTAGAGGTCTTGACAGCGGTTGTAATCTATACCTGACCAAACCTTTTAACCTTGAGGTGCTTCAGCTCAGTGTGAAAAACCTGCTTCGTGATCGAAACGTGATGCAGGAGTTGAACCGTAAAAAGATTCAAATCAATGCCTCGGAAGTGGAAGTGGTTTCGATGGATGATCAGTTAATTCAAAGAGCAGTGGCGCTCGTTGAGCAACACATGGAAGATGAGGAATTGTCAGTGGAATTTTTGAGCAAAGAGTTGGGAATGAGCAGGGTTCACCTTTACAAAAAGCTTCAATCTCTGACAGGAAAAAGTCCGATTGAATTTATCCGGCTGATCCGTATGCAGCGGGCAGCTCAGCTTTTGATCAAGAGTCAGCTCAATGTCGCAGAGGTGGCGTACCAAGTGGGTTACAACAATGCCAAATATTTTGCGAAGCATTTCAAAGCTGAATTTGAAATATTGCCTTCAGAATATGCCGCCAGAAAGCAGGTTGTTGCTTCTGAGTCCCAAATAGGAGGGTAGTTTACTTTTCTTACCCTAATCAGAAACAATCGGCACCCCTCCGCCTGGGTTGAATGGGCTATACTTGCCCTTCAATTAACAACCCAGACTCATGAAACGATTTTTGATAGCATTCCTGATTTTGTTTTCGGAATGTACAGAAGCATCCGAACCTTCCTCAATCATCCAACCCACCAATCCTTCGGCTGAAACCAGCACACAACTGTTTTTCGGTCCTTTAAAAGTCCAGTCAGGCCAACTCAGCGATGCTGATGGAAAACCTGTGATGCTCCGGGGAGTTAGTCTTGGATGGCATAATTGGTGGCCCAGATTCTATAATGGCTCGGCAGTAAAATGGTTGAAAACCGATTGGAATGTCAACGTGGTACGCGCCGCTATGGGAATTGATCCGGATGGGGCCTATCTGGACCGACCTGATTTTGCAATTGAAAAAATGAAAGCAGTGATCGATGCTGCAATCCAAGAGGATCTTTATGTGATTATTGATTGGCATAGCCATGATTTATACCTCGAAGAAGCCAAAGCTTTTTTTGGAGAAATGGCAAAAACTTATGGGAATAACCCACATGTGATCTACGAACTTTTCAACGAACCTG
>DATIAI010000034.1:0-2973 GCA_035458065.1 Algoriphagus sp.
CGCGTTGGGCAATCCTAAAGTAAAGGATAAGCTCTGAAGCGATCTTTTATTGAGTATCACTTTTTTTATTTAAATAGCTTTCTCGTGTCTTTCCGAGGTGTTGTCATCCGGAATATTCTATCTCATTTGTAGTGTCTATTAGGGCAGTTTAGTTGATGATTTTTGAGAATTTATTACCCACAAATTGAAACCTAGCTGTACAGTATTACCCAATTTGATTTGACTTGTATTGCATAGAATATAATGAGATTTATCTAAAGAATAATTCTTGAACTAATAAAAAAGAATTTCAAATACAAATTTTATTCATTCAAACCAGATAAGCGACTTTTTTTGTATTATTTAAATATGATGGGGTTTTATTATTTTTTTATTAAAAACTAGGTATAATAATTGTTCAACTGTAAATTTGCCGGGCCTTTGCCTTTTTAACCAACCTATTATGTACTTTCTTTTAGCTACTATCACTTCTTTTTCTATTGGATTTTTGATAACGCCGATTGTGATTTCGGTTTTGAAAAAAGCCAAAATCGGAGATGTCCCGGGAGGACGTAAAATCCATAAAAAGTTTACTCCTTCCATGGGCGGAATTGGATTTGTCCTTGCCACCTTTGTAGCCCTTAGCATCTGGGGTTGGCAATTCCCTGTTCCGGATATCCGTTATTTATTAGGTGCTATTGCCTTGATGTTTTTTGTTGGCCTAAGGGACGACATGGTTGAGCTCAAAGCAAAACACAAACTCTTAGGACAATTTGTTGCTGTTTTGCTGGTGGTTGTTGCCGGAGATATTCGGATTAAGGACTTTCACGGATTTTTGGGTCTTTATGAACTACCGGACCTAGTTAGCTATTTGTTTAGCTCATTCGTCCTCCTTGCTCTTACTAACGCATTCAATTTGATTGACGGGCTGGATGGGCTTGCTGGAACCATTGCCACTATTTCACTCAGCCTTTTGGGCGGGTGGTTTTACATTCAGGGACTGGAAAGTTTCGCAGTCTTGAGCTTTACCTTGTTGGGAAGCGTATTGGCTTTTATGATATTCAACTGGCATCCAGCAAAAATCTTTATGGGTGATACAGGTTCACTTACCTTGGGATTTGCCTTGGGAAGTTTGGTAGTAGCCTTTATGGAAAATAATGCCGCATTGCCAACTGGTACCTTTCTGAAACTGGAACCTTCATTTACCGCAGGAATTGTGCTGATGATCTATCCTCTATATGATATGGCTAGGGTATTTACCCGAAGGATATCGCAGGGGAGACATCCGATGACGGCAGATAAAAGCCATATACACCATTTCCTGATGCGAATGGGTTTGAAACACAATGAAGTAGCGTTGACATTAGGTTTTTTGCAGTTGATCTTAATTTTAATGGTTTTCATTTTAGGTGATTTTTCAGATAATTTAATTTTACCTATTCTGTCAGGTATAGTACTTTTTCTCGGATTTAGGCTTGAAAAAGTGACATTAAAATTCGTCAAGAAGAAAGTAAGAAATGCTCCAAGAGTATTGGAAACCAGGCCGTTACATGGAGTTCAGAAAGTAAAAATCAAATTGGACAAGCAAACCGTCGAATCAGGAAACATGAATTTAAATTGAACTCTTTCGCATTTGAATGAATAAATGAAAGTCCAGTTTTGGACTTTTTTTATTTTAACAGGGCTGATCTCAGTTTGGATTTTGTATTTATTGTATTAAGTTTATCCGAGTCTATTAGCTTACCCGATTCGAATGACTTACACGCTGCCCCTTTCTTTCCCAGTATTTGATGGAAATGAAAGTATGTACATTCAACAGGCAATTAGTTCCGGTCAATTGGCAACTAACGGGGAATTCATCGATAAATTCGAAAATAAATTTGCAAAGAAAATCAAGTCCCATCAGGCAGTAGCTTTGAATTCAGGGACTTCTGCCCTTCACCTTGCTCTCTTGTTGTTGGGAGTCGGGCAGGGAGACGAGGTGATTTGCCAATCTTTTACTTTTTGTGCCTCAGCCAATCCGATTGTTTACCTGGGAGGAACTCCGGTGTTTGTGGACAGTGAGGAAGATAGTTGGAATATGTCACCCGAACTTTTGGAAGATGCTGTATTGAGCAGGATTGCATTGGGTAAAAAGCCAAAAGCCATCGTCGTAGTCCATTTGTTTGGGATGCCTGCCAAAATGAAAGAAATCATAGAGATTTCTGAAAAATACAATATTCCCGTTTTGGAGGATGCTGCCGAAGCTGTCGGAAGTTCTTACTTCGGCAATAGCTGTGGTACTTTGGGGACAATCGGGATTTTCTCATTTAATGGCAATAAAATCATAACCACCGGTGGAGGTGGTGCCTTGATATCGAGCGATGTCAGCATTATTGAAAAAGCGAAATACCTATCTACTCAAGCAAGAGAAGATTTACCCTATTACCAGCACTTGGAAATAGGGTATAATTACAGGATGAACAATCTGGCTGCTTCAATAGGGCTTGCCCAACTGGAAAAACTGGATGGATGCGTTTCTAAACGACGCCAAATCAATGATCAGTACCGAATTCTTTTTGAGGATTTTCCCGGTATTGAATTTCAACCGGAAACTGAGGGATCGAAGTCGAACTTTTGGCTGAGTACTATTTTGATAGATGAAGCCGAAACCGGTTTTTCCAACGATAAATTGCGGATCATGCTTTTCAAAAATGGAATTGAAACCCGATTCTTATGGAAACCCTTGCATTTGCAACCTGTCTATCGAGGAGTACCTTTTTATGGAGGAAAAGTGGCCGAAAAGCTTTTTTTAAAAGGATTGTGTCTTCCGAGTTCTGTGAATCTTACTTTTGAGAATCAGAAGAAGATCGCAGGGATAATTGAAAAAGAACTCAGTAAAATTTCCTGACGTGGACTATTCGATTTTTGGAAAAAGGGTTTTGGACCTGATATTTTCCTCATTGATGTTTCTATTATTATTCCCTGTTTTTTTGTTCTTGGCCTTAATACTTT